>DATABU010000643.1:0-13656 GCA_036259415.1 Longimicrobiaceae bacterium | reverse complement strand
CGGACTCGTCCGTCCACCACCCGCTCGAAGGTGTAGATCCCGCGCGGGTCCAGCGCGCCGACGGTGTCCGGCGCCGCCAGGAACCTCTCCGCCACGGCGAAGGTCTCCGCCTCGTTCCAGAACACCTCCTGCCCCGTGTTGGCGAGCACGGCGATCACCAGCCGCTCGTCCGGGTACACCGCCAGCACCGCCTGCCCCGAGGGAAGGCTGCCGCTGAACGCCATGGCCCGCCGCCCGGAGGGAGTGACGCGCGGCTCCCACCCGATCGCGGCGCGCGTCTCCGCGCCGTCGCGGGTGCGCTGCCGGGTCCACAGGAGCCGGAGCGTCGCGGGCGAAAGGAAGCCCGGCCGCAGGTGCGCGGCGCCGAAGCGCACGAGGTCCTCGGCAGTGGAGAGGAAGCCCCCTCCCGCCCACTTGTAGCTGTTGTCCACGTAGGGGGCGTTCACCCGCCCGCCGCCCTCGCGCAGCGTGTAGAAGCGGCTGCGGTGGGGGATCAGGCTGTCCACCTCGTCGGGCCCCGTGCTTCGCATCCCCAGCGGTCCGAACACGCTCCGGCGCATGAACGGGATGAACGGCTCGCCGGCCGCACCCTCCATCGCCGCGCTCAGCAGGACGTACCCGTAGCTGCTGTAGCCGTAGCGCGTCCCGGGCTCGAAAAGCAGCGTGTCGCCCGCGAAGATGGTGAGCGCATCGGCGACGCTCGCGTAGTGCTCGGTGCGGTCCACGTCCGCATTGCTGACGTAGTGGCGGATCCCGCCCTGGTGGGCGGCGAGGTGGCGCACGGTGACCGGCCACCGCTTGCGGGGGAAGCCGGGGACGTACCGCTGCACGGGCGCATCCAGGTCGATCCGCCCGCGGTCCACCAGCACCCCCAGCCCCGCCGCCGTGAGCGTCTTCGAGAGGCTGCCGATCCGGAAGCGGGTCAGTGGGGTCACAGGCGTCCGCTGCTCCAGGTCCGCGTAGCCGAAGCCCTCGGACCACACGATCTGCCCGTCGATGGCGACGGCCACCTGGATGCCGGGGATGTCCAGGTGCTGCCGGTGCGCCTCCACCAGCGCGCGGGCCCGGCTCGCGGCGGCCTGGAGGGCCGCGGTGTCGGCAGGGGCGGCGGAAGCGGGCGAGGTGGCGAGGGCGAGCGCGCCCCCGGCTGCCGCGAAGAGGAACGGTAGCCGCGAAGAAAACAGTTGCATGGTCGTCCGGTCGCGGAGCGTTCTGGGCCGGAGGCCGCCCCGCCCTTCGGCGGTGGCGGCCTGCATGGGTTCCCGGGCGGAATCTCCTCGCGGATCGGTACCCCGCGCTCGGCGGGGGGCGGGAGGCGCCCGCGCGGCAAGGTGCCCGTCCTCCCACAGAGCTGCGTCCGGGCCGTCCGCGGGTCAGGCCGGGCGGTCTCACCTCGGAGCAGCGGCCGCCGCCGGCGTACGGAAGCGGATGACCTGAAACGGGCCTGGGCGCCGCGCGACGTTCTCGTATAGGAGGAGAACCTGCTCGCCCGTGCCGCGGTCCGCCGCCACCACCTTGACGAAGGCCCTGCCGCCTACGGTCGTGGCGACGCCGCTGCTGCATGCCGCGGATGCCAGGATCAGGGCGAGGAGAGTTGAAAGCCGGCGCATCGGCTCACTCCAGGGCGACGGGACGGAGGTCCGACCCAGCCCAGGCACTCCACGGGATCCAGCCGTCCACGGCGAAGGGCTCGGGGCGCCCCGGCTCACTCCTGCACGGCCGCCGCGTGCGGATCCTCGTTGTGCCCGTAGAAGCGGGGGGCCCGCTGCTGCCGGGGCCACAACTCGTCCAGCGTGTCGGCGTCGTAGAGCCGCCCGTTCTTCATCACCAGGCGGAGCGAGTTGGAGTTGCGGATGTTCTCCAGCGGATTCCGGTCCAGCACCAGCAGGTCGGCCAGCTTCCCGGGCTCGATGGATCCCAGGTCGCCGTCCAGCCCGAGCGCGTCCGCCCCCATGAGGGTCGCTGCCCGGAGCGCGTCGTGCGTGGACATCCCGCCCGACTGCATGGACCAGAGCTCCCAGTGATAGCCCAGCCCCTGCAGCTGGCCGTGGCTCCCCACCCCGAGCCTCCCGCCGGCCTGGAGGATCTGGTTCGCGACCCCCGCCAGCCGGTCGAACACGTGCACCTTGGGGTGGAACCACCCGCCCGAAGACGGGTGCGGGTCGAGCCCGCGCCGGAGCGACACCTGGTCGATGACCGAGTGGGGGGTGAAGCGGCGCAGCTTGGGGTCGTCGTGCACGTTTTCGGTGACGTAGTAGTGGCTCTCCGCGAAGGGACCGCCGTACGCCACCACCAGGGTGGGGGTGTACGCGATGCGGGATTCGGCGAACGTGCGCACCACGTCGTCGTGGAGCGGGAAGATCGGGTAGGAGTGCTCGTGCCCGGAGTAGCCGTCGAACGCCTCCGTGAGGCTCATGGCGAAGTCCAGCGAGCCCTCGGTCGTCGGCATCAGCCCCAGCTCGCGCGCCGCCATGACGAACCACTGGCGCTGCTCGCGGTTCCCCACCGCGTACTGCTTCAGGGTGTGGACGCGGTAGTAGTCGCGGTACCGCCGCAGCACGTCGCGGGCGTGGGCGAGGTCGCGGATCTGCTCGGAGAAGAACACCCCGGGACCGGTCATGAATACCCGGGGGCCCAGCACCTCGCCCGTTTCCACTCGGTCGGAGTACGTGATCAGGTCGGTGGTGGCCGTCTGCGGGTCGCGCACGGTGGTCACCCCGTACGCCAGGTTCGCCGCGAAGAGCCACGGCTGGTCGCGGTGGACGCTCCAGGCGGGCCAGACGTGCGCGTGGGTGTCCACGAATCCCGGGAGGAGGGTCTTCCCCGATACGTCCACCACCCGCGCCCCCTCCGGGACCTGCACCTCGCCCCGGCGCCCCACGGCCCGGATGCGGTTGTTCTCGATCACCACGTCCGCGTCCTCGATCACCTCGTCGCCGCGCATGGTGACGGCGCGCCCGCCGCGCAACACGGCGACGCCCGCTGGCAGGTCGCGCCGGGCGCGGATCGTGAACCTCGCCTCCGTCGGCTCGTAAGCGGGGGGCTTGGCAGTCGAGTCGGCGGCCGCCACCTTCGCCTTCGCGGTGTCGCCCGGCACCGCCGCGCTGCGCCGCTTCGCCGCGGCCACGCTGTCCTCCACCGCCTTGGCGCCCCGGAGATCGTACGTGACGAAGGCGTTCCCCAGCGACCAGTGGACCACGCGTCCTTCCCGCCCCCACGCGGGCATCAGTCCTCCCACCCGGGTAAGCCGCCGCGCAGGGACCGCGGCGGAGGCGGGATCGGCCACGCTCACGGTGGGCACGGTCCCCCCGACCACGGGCACGTCCACCACGTAGACGTCGCTGCCCACCTGCGCCAGCGCCTGATCCTCCGCCGGGGACATGAGGATCAGCGACGCCGGGATCGGCTGCTCGGCCCCGGGGAGGGTCGCCCCCGCCACCTTCACGTGCTCGCGCTTGTCGCTCCCGTCCCAGCGGAAGGAGATCAGCCCCTCCTGGGGGTGGAAGGCGTAGATGCGCTCGGAGCCCCGCCCGAAGTGCGGTTCGGTCGCGCCGCGAATGGGGCGGATGCTGGTCGCCTCTCCCCCTCCGGACGGAAACCAGACGAATTCCGTCGCGGCCCCGGGCGCGAAGGGGCCGGTGGCGGCCGCGAACGCCTGCGACGGCCCGCGGACCGCCACGATCCGGCGACCGTCCGGCGACCACGCGGGCTGGCGGTAGTACGCGGGCTCGCGGGTCAGTCGCTCCGGCCGCCCGCGCCCGCTGGCCGGCACCCGGTACAGGTGCCCCCGGTCGTCCTCTGACCAGCTCACGAAGGCGATCCAGCGGCCGTCCGGCGACCAGGCGGGCTCGTACTCCCCGAGATCGAGCCCGGTCAGACGCCTCGGCGTGCCGCCGGGCAGGTCGGCCACGTACAGGCGGTCCAGCGCCGAGAAGACCACCCTGCGGCCGTCGGGCGAGGGAACCGCGTTCTCGATCTGCCGCACCGTGAACTCCAGCGAGTCCGGCACGGGGTGCTCGAAGTTCACGCGGGGGCCCATGGCGAGCCTGACGTTCACCTCGAACGGTACCTCCACGGGCGCACCTCCCTCCACGGGGACACGCCAGATGCGCCCGCCCCAGGCCGCCACCACTTCCCGCGAGTCGGGGGTGAACGACATACCCGGGAGCACGTCCAGCGAGGCGCGGGATTCCTGGTCGTCGCGCTGCACGGGGTAGGCGAGCCAGCGCTCGTCCCCGCTCCTCAGGTCGCGGATCCGGAGCCCGGTCTCGGCGTCGTGGCGGTTGCCATACACCAGCCAGCGGCCGTCCGGAGACAGGGTGGGCCGCATCGCCGAGCCGTACTGGAAGGTCTGCTGCGTGCGCGTGCCCAGGGTGCGGTCATACACCTCCAGCTGCCAGTCGGAAAGCAGCGTGTTGTACGTCCAGTTGTTGGTCCGGCGGGCGTACCACACGTAGCGCCCCTCCGGCCCGAACGCCGCCCCGGAGGTGCGGAGCGTCGCCGGCTCGCCGATGATGGGGACGCCGCTCCCCCCGTCGACGTGGAACATCCACAGGCGGCCCACCATGCCGGATCCGCCGCGGGTGGGAGCGCGGGTCGCCACGATGTACTTCCCGTCGGGGGTCCACTCCGGCGATTGGTAGACCGCGACCTTCCCCTTGGTCACCTGCACCGTGTCCTTGCCGTCCACCGAGATGGTCCAGAGGCCGTCGCCCCCGCCCCGGTCGGAGACGAAGACCACGCGCCGCCCGTCGGGGCTGAAGCGCGGCTGCACGTCGAGCGCCATCCCCCGGGTCAGCGGGGTGGCCGTGCCCCCGGTGATCGGCAGGAGGTACAGGTCGCCCAGGTGGTCGAAGACGATGGTCCTGCCGTCGGGGCTGACGTCCAGCGACATCCACGACCCCTCTCGAAGGGTCATCTCCAGGAAGCGCTCCGGCTGGAGCGGAAGGCCGTCGCGGTGCCTGGCGAGCGCGGCGCTGTCCGCCTGCGCGGACGCGGCGGCCGGGGCGCCCGCCGCGCCCGCGAGGAGCAGCGCCGGAACGAGGACGGCCCTAGCGTACCTCGGGCTGATCGGGAACGGGGTCACGGTGCGGATCTCCGTACGGTGTGGGGCATGGGGAACGGGCCCCCTACTGCCGGCAGGGAGCGTTCGGATCGGGCTTCGGCTTGTCGACCGCGACGCGGTGGTCCAGGTCGGAGACCCGCACGGCCACGTCGTGGATGAGCTGCACGGACCGCCGGTAGTGCTCGAAGTCGATGTACTGCGGCTCGTCGGTCACCATGTGGTAGTCCTGGTGCCCGCCGGTGGAGAAGAAGGCGATGGGGATGCCGTGCCGGGCGTAGAGCCAGTGGTCGCTCCGGCAGTAGATGTTCGCGGGGTGGCCGTCGGCGTCGAGCGTGTAGTCGAAGGCGAAGCCGTGACGCCCCGTCCGGTTCACCGCCTCCACGAGGTCGCCCAGCTCGGTCGAGAGGCGGCGCGAGCCGATGAGCTCCATGTACAGCGGGCCCTTCCCGGGGTTGTCCCGGGCGCCGCGGCCGATCATGTCCACGTTGAGCTGCGCGACCACCGAGTCCAGCGGCACCGTGGGGTGGTCGGTAAAGTAGCGGGAGCCCAGCATCCCGGACTCCTCCCCGGTGTGCCAGACGAACAGGACCGAGCGCCGCGGGCGCCGCCGGGCGCCGGCCATCGCCTCCGCGACCTCCAGGAGGCCCATGGACCCGGAGGCGTCGTCGTCCGCGCCGTTGTAGATGGAGTCCCGGCGCGGCGGCCGGCTCCGGCGCAGCGAGTCGAGGGCCGCTCGGATGCCGGCCCGCTGCTCGGCCGTCGGGGCGGCGTCGGGGGTCTCCGCACCGCCCGGGCGCACGAAGCGGTTGTGGATGCGGAGCGAGTCGTGGTCCACCGCAGCGGCCCGGGGCGGATCGTGGTCGTTGTGCGCCCCCAACGCCACGTACTGCCCGCGCAGCCGCGGGTCGCTGCCGGGGAGCACCGCCACCACGTTCCGGCCGGGGACGGGCTCCGAGGTGAAGCCCAGCGCACCGCGCAGGATCCGTCCCGGGGTCCCCGGGCGCAGCCCCCGCGGGTCGGCCCCGAGGATCCGCAGGGCGGCGGCCTCCGTGACGTACGCCAGCGAGGGGGCCGAGGCGGAGGCCCCCGTCCCGAGCGAGACGGAAGCCTCCCGGTACGACAGCCGGTCGTCTACCGAGAGGTGGTCCGCCTGCGCGACCAGAATCCCCGCGGCGGCGGCATAGCGGCCCACCACGGCGCTCCGGGGGACGAAGCCCGTGAAGGCGCCGTCCGCCCCGACCGCGGGAGCGATCACCACCACCTTGCCGGCGGCGGCCTCGGGCGGAACGAGGGTGGCCTCGTCGCCCCAGACGCCGCCGTACACGACCTCCGCCCCGTCGATGGGACGCGCACCCGGGCCCTGGTCGCGCGGGAAGTAGTCGGCCCAGATCCGCAGAGGCTGCCCGTCCACGGTGAGCGCGGAGCGGGCGTCCGGTACCCGCCGGATGAGCGGGACGTCCTGGTAGAAGGTGCCGTTCTCCCCCGCCGGCCTCAGACCCAGCCGGCGGAGCTCGCGCTCGATCAGGGCCGCACCCTTGAGGTTGTACGGGGTCCCCACCGCGCGCCCCATCAGCGAGTCGTCCGCGAACGCGTAGAGGCGGGACATCAGGTCCTCGGAGGTGATGGCCGGGACGGTGGCCCGCGGTCTCCACTTCATCGGAAGCTCGCGGGGCATCTGGGCCGGCGCGGCGACGGGGACGAGCAGGCCGAGCGCGACCAGGGGTGGGGCGAGTCGCCGCATGGATCACCTCTGCGAGGGATGGAGTGGAACGACGGCCCGCCGCGGCGAGCCGCTACCGGTCGAGCCAGTAGGTGGCCTTGACGAGAAAGACGCTCTCCCCCGGCCGCCCGAGGAGGTCGGCGAGGTCGCGCCGGGGGTCCAGCGCGCCGGAAGCGTCCTCGGCGCTCCGCTGCCGCTGCCAGACGAAGTAGAGCGTGGATCCCGGCCGGTACTCCCACCGGACGACGGCATTGCCGCGGAAGGAGCGCAGGGCGAAGGTCGGGTCGGCGAGCGTGAACGCCCCGGCGGCCCCCGCTCCGTCGGGGTCCACCCGGTAGCACGCCTCCCCGGCAGCCGGCGCTCCGTCGTACGCCCCGGCGCACGACTCCCCGCCCTGCAGGCGCCCGATGGTGCCGGCGCCGCGCCCGTACACGGCGTAGTCCAGCGTACGGGGAGCGCGCAGCTCCTTGAACTCCGAGAACTCGCCCGCCGCGCCGAAGGGCTGTGCGAAGAGCTGCAGGCCGAGCGTGGGGGTGAAGGTCCAGTCCAGCCGCGTGTCCAGAGACACCGTGGTCTGGTCCACCTCCGCCAGCACGTAGCGGCTGCCGAAGGTCGCCCCGGCGAGCGGGTCGGGGTGGGTGGCGAGGTACTGCAGGGGATCGCGCTCGTCGCGCAGCGAGGGCTGCAGCCGGAGCTGCACGGAGGCCGCGGGCCGGAGGGAGAGCGTCAGCGACCCCCTCCGCAGGTGGCCGCCCGCCGCGTCGCCGCGGTGCTGGTAGAACCCGCTCACCGACAGGGGCCGGCGCGGGTCCGACCCGCCCCACACCTCGGTCCCCCACTCGCCGGGCCTGCGGGCAAGCGGCCCCCCGCGGGTCAGACGGTCGTCCAGGTACCCGGGGGTGTAGTCCCAGTGGGCGCCGAGGTGCCAGAGGCTCCGGAAGACTGCCTCGGCGTTCATCCCGGCCACGGAGTGGACCCGCTCGCCGCCGAAGCTCCACGCGAGGGCGGCGTCCCCCGCCACCCAGTAGCTCCGCAGCGGCCCCGAGGGCCGGTTCACCGCACGGCTCAGGTAGGCGGCCACCGAGCGGCGGTCGGCGGCCGACAGGTAACCCATGTCGTTCACCTCGAACCCGGGGCTCGTCTCCTCGTAGACCACCGACCCGCTCCAGGGGCCGCTCCGCTGCAGGGCCAGTGCGCCGGTGTGGCCGGAAAGCCCGGTGCGCCCGGGGCGGTACCGGAGGTGCTCCGCGTCCGGACGCTGGTAGTACCGGGCGCTGGAGCGCTGCGCCGTCGCGACCACCGCGTCGCTGCCGCGGATGCTGCTCGCGGCCAGCAGGCCGCTCAGCGTCCACGCCCGCCCTCCCCAGGTGTACGCCCCGTCGACCCCCGACAGGTACGCGCTGGTGCGCAGCAGCCCGTCGAACGCGTCGCCCCGCAGGTCGCGGTGGGTCGCGGTGGCCAGACCGCCGAGCACCAGGCGTCCGTCCATCAGGTCGCGCCGCACCCGTCCCACGAAGTAGTTGCTGAGCGGCTCCACCGGGAAGCTCCCCCCCGTCCGGTCCGCCGTGAGGTAGCGGGCCGTCTCCCGCTGCGTCAGGGCGTCCAGCACCCCCACCGTCCATCCCCCGGCGGTCCTCCCGCTGAGCTTGGCGGCCCCCAGGATGGTGGAGTGGTCGGGCGCGTCCACGAAGACCGCGTCGTCCACCTCGACGGACCCCTGGGGCGTGCGGCCGATGCGGCGGGAGTAGAAGAACTCGGTGGAGCCGAACCGGCTGTACGCGCTCAGCTGTCCGAAGCGGAAGATCTCGGCGCCCTCGGTGAAGAAGGGGCGGCGCTCGGGGAAGAAGGTCTCGAAGGCGGTGAGGTTCACCACGGCGGGGTCGGCCTCCACCTGCCCGAAGTCCGGGTTCAGGGTGGCCGAGAGGGTCAGGCCCGAGGTGAGGCCCAGCTTCACGTCGGCCCCGACGGAGCCCGCCACGTCGTTGCCGGCGTGGAAGGGGTCGGCGGGGTCGCCCGGGGCGCGCGCGAGGCGGGCGCTGGTGTAGGGGAGTACCTCCAGCCGGCGGGGCTCCCGCACGTGCTCCAGCCCTCGCAGTTCCCCGAACAGGGAGACGAATGCGCCCGAGGAGGGGGGGATGGGGGCCCAGAACGAGGTCTCCACCCTGCGCGCCACCTCGCGGGCGAAGTTCAGCCCCCAGGCTCCGCCGGCCGCGGTGCGGGAGGCGCTGAAGCGGAGCTGCGAGAGAGGGATGCGGAGCTCCGCCGTCCACCCCAGCGAGTCAACCCGCGCCGCCGCGTCCCACACGGCGTCCCAGCCGATGTCCACCCCGCCGCCGTCGTTGTAGCGGAGCCAGTCCACCTTCACCCCGCGCGGGTTGACCCAGAAGATGAACGCGGTACGCCGGTCGTGGTAGCTGTCGACGTACACTCGCGCCCAGTCGGACGCGGCGTCCGGCTGGTCGCGGCGAGTGAGCTGCGCCCGCACCGAGTCCGGGTGCGAGTCGTACATCCGCATGCCGACGTACAGGGCGTCCTCGTCGAGCAGGACCCTGGCCTCGGTACGCTCGGATGCGGGAGCGCCGGGATCAGGGCGCTGCTGCACGAAGTCCCCCGCAATCCCGGCCAGGCTCCACGCGGGCTCATCCAGCCGGCCGTCCACCTGCATCCCCTCCGCCCGCCCGGCCCGGAGCGTCCGCACGGCCGGCGCGGCGTCCACCGCCGCCTGGGCGGCTGCGGAGGCAGGGAGGGGGGCGGCCAGGAGCGAAAGCGCGAGGAAGCGGCGGAGGGTCATGCCGGACGGCGGTGGAAGTGGCAGCCTCGGACGGGAGCAGGATGGGCGGCGCCCCGCCGACGGGCCACGGTCGGGGTTGGAAGCGTGCATCCGGGCACGCGAAGCGCGAATACGAGGGACGAAATCGGGGGCGCTCGCGAGGGGGCGTCCCGGAGCGCCCCCGGTGTGCCGTCACGCCGACGCTCGTCTCGGCCCCCGGCTCCGGCCGTTCGTAACAGCGCCCTGTCCGGGCGCGGCCACGGCAGACACCGTAAGGGCAGGCATCCGGCACCTCCTCCCCTCATCCCGGCCGATCGACGATGTCCTGGCGACCCTGTCCGAGCGGCGCCCGCCGAGGGTGGCTCCGCGCCGCGCTGGCCTCGCTCCTCCTCGCCCCCGCAGCCGGGGCGCAGGCCGCCGCGGCCCCGGACACGAGCGTGACCGCCTTCGTGGAAGCGAGCGTGATCCCCTTGGACGCGGAGCGCGTGCTCCGCGGGCACACCGTGCTGGTGCGCGACGGACGGATCGTCGCGGTGGGTCCATCGGCGGAGGTGGAGGTCCCGCCGGGGGCGCGGCGGATCGACGCGGAGGGGAAGTACCTGATCCCGGGCCTCGCGGAGATGCACGGACACGTGCCGCCCCCCGAGGCCCCGGCGGGGACGACCGAGTCGGTGCTCTTCCTCTACCTCGCCAACGGGATCACCACCGTCCGGGGGATGCTCGGGGCGCCCGGCCAGCTCGCCCTCCGCGAGCGCGCCAACCGGGGGGAAGTGCTCTCTCCGACGCTCTACCTGGCCGGTCCCAGCTTCAACGGCGCTTCCGTGGACACCCCGGAGCAGGCGGTCCGCATGGTCCGCGCGCAGAAGGCGGAGGGATGGGACCTGCTCAAGGTGCACCCGGGGCTGACGCGCGCGGAGTACGACGGCATGGCGCGCGCCGCCCACCAGGAGGGGATCCGCTTCGGGGGACACGTCCCCGGGGAGGTGGGGCTGCTGCACGCCCTGGAGATGGGGCAGGAGACCTTCGACCACGTCGACGGGTTCATCCCGTACCTGCGCGGCTTCCAGGGGCCGGTGGACAGCGTGCGCCTGGCCGACGCGGTGCGGCGGACGCGCGACGCGGGAGCCTGGATCGTCCCGACCATGGCGCTCTGGGAGGTGCTCTACAGCGTGGGTGACCTGGACTCGCTGCGCGCCTACCCGGAGCTGCGCTACGTGCCCGCGCGGGAGGTGGAGGAGTGGACCGCTGCCTTCCGGCAGCGGTCGCAGCACCCGCAGTATGACGCGACGATGGCGCGGAGGATGATCGAGAACCGCGTGCACGTCCTGCGTGCCCTGCACCGGGGCGGAGCCGGCATCCTGATGGGCACGGACGCGCCTCAGGAGTTCTCCGTCCCCGGCTTCTCGCTGCACCGCGAGCTCGGCAGGATGCGGCAGGCCGGGATGAGTCCGTACGAGATCCTGGTGACCGGCACGCGCAACGTCGGGGAGTACTTCCGGGGCAAGGACTCCTTCGGCACCGTCGCGGTGGGAAGGCGGGCGGACCTGGTGCTCCTCGACGCCAACCCCCTGCAGGACGTCGCCAACCTCCAGCGCATCGCAGGCGTCATGGTGCGCGGCAGGTGGGTGCCCCGGGCCGAGATCCGTGACCGCCTGGAGAGCATCGCGCGATCCGCCCGGAGCGGATCGTAGCCGTCCCTTCAACTTGGAGTTCACACATGCCGGAGCTTCGCCGCATCGTCACAGCACTCGCCGCAGCGCTTCTGTGCGCGCCCGCGAGCATCCATGCCCAGGGCGCCGCGCCGCTCCCCCAGCGGGTCGCGTCCGTCGGCGGCTTCCAGCTCCCCGAGTCCGCCCAGTACGACGCCGCGCGCGACGTGTACCTGGTGGGTAACATCAACGGCCACCCCACTACCAAGGACGGCAACGGGTACGTCTCCCGCCTGCGCCCGGACGGCACGGTGGAGTCTCTGGGCTTCATCCGGGGCGGGCGTGGCGGCGTGGTCCTGCACGCGCCCAAGGGGCTCCTGGTGGTAGGTGACACGCTCTGGGTGGCGGACATCGACGCGGTGCGCGGGTTCCACCTGACCAGCGGCGCCCCGCTCCGGAGCATCGACCTTTCGGGAGTCGGCGCGGTGTTCCTCAACGACCTGGCCCGCGGGCCCGACGGCGCGCTGTACGTGACGGACACCGGTCTCCGGTTCGGCCCCACGGGCCCGCCCACCCACCCGGGGCCGGACCGCGTCTTCCGCGTCGCGCCGGACGGGACGGTGTCCACCGCGCTGGAAGGCACGAACCTCGCGGCGCCCAACGGGATCTTCTGGGACGAGGCGGGGGGGCGCTTCCTGATCGGCTCGCTGTGGGGGAAGACGGTCCTCGCCTGGAAGCCCGGGGAGGCGGCGGCGCAGGTGGCCGCGGAGGGCGCGGGCGGGTTCGACGGGATCTCGCGCCTCCCGGACGGGCGCGTGGTGGTGGCCAGCCAGGACGCGGAGGCGGTGCAGGTGCTGGACGGGACGGGGCTGACCACACTGTTCGGGGGCCTGTCGAGCCCGGCCGACATCGGCGTGGACACCCGCCGGAACCGCGTCCTGGTGCCCCTGGTCGGCGAGGACCGGGTCGAGATCTGGCAGCTCCCGGAAGGGTGACCGCGCAGACGGCCGTCCCCAGGTGATCCCCGGCACCTCAACCCTGACACGCGATCCATGAAGGCGATCTTTCCCGGCACCGCCGTGCTCCTCGTCGCCGCGACGTGTGCGTACGCTCCTGCCCCCCCGCCGCGGCAGGCCGCGCCCGCCCCCGACGGCGAACTCCCGCTCACCCATGCGCCGCGACCCACCACCGGGGCGATCACCCCCGCGGACCTGATGACCCGGCTGTACGTCCTGGCGGACGACTCGATGATGGGACGTCAGGCCGGAACCCGTGGAAACGCAATGGCCACGGACTACGTGGCCGGGGAGTTCCGGCGCCTGGGTCTCGCCCCGGCGGGGGAGGACGGCACCTACTTCCAGACCATCCCGCTGGTGACCCGGCGGCTGGAACCGGGGGCCACACTACGCGCCGGCGGCGAGCCGCTCGCGCAGGGGACCGACTGGATCCCCCTGCAGGTGGTGCCGGGCGCGCCCCCGCCCGCCAGGGAGCTGCAGGCAGGCGGGATCCCGGTGGTCTTCGGCGGGCGGTTGGGCGGAGAGATGGTCGGGGGGGAGAAGGCCCGGGGCCGCGCGGTGGTGCTGCTGCCGCCGCTGGGCGCGGACGGGCGGCCGGACTACCGTTTCTGGACGGCCTGGCCCGGCGACCGCTTCCGCGACGCGGCGGCGGTGCTGGTCGCCTCGCTGGAGATCTCCCCGCCGGGCGTGGCAAGCTACTTCAGCACCGAGCAGGTCGACCTGGGAGAGACCGGGCCCGCGCAGGCCGCGACTCCCGCCGTGCTGCTGGTCAGCGGAGCCGCCGCGGAGCGACTTCTGGGCGCGGCCCTCCCGAACCTCCGGCCGGGCGTCCCGGGCGGCGCGCTGCACGGCGCCTTCCGCTTCGCCGACCACCCGGCGGCAGTCCCGGCCCGCAACGTGGTGGCGGTGCTCCCGGGGAGCGACCCCGCGCTGCGCGGGGAGTACGTCGCCATCAGCGCGCACAACGACCACGAGGGAGTCGCGGACCGGGCGGTCGACCACGACTCGCTGCTGGCGTACAACCTGGTGATGCGGCCCGCCGGCGCCAACGACCCACGCGGCGATCCCACGCCGCAGCAGTGGGCGCGCATCGCCGCCGTCCGGGACAGCCTCGGCGCGCTCCGCCCGGCCCGGCTGGACTCGGTCTACAACGGGGCGGACGACGACGGCTCCGGCACCGTGACGCTGCTGGAGATCGCCGAGTCGCTCGCGCGGAGCGGCACCCGGCCGCGCCGCTCCGTCCTCTTCATCTCCCACACGGCCGAGGAGGCCGGGCTGCTGGGCTCGCGCCACTTCAGCGACCACCCCACCGTGCCGCGGGACTCCATCGTGGCCCTGCTGAACATGGACATGGTGGGACACGGCCGCGCCTGGGAGGTGGAGGGCGGAGGCCCCCGCTACCTCCAGATCATCGGCTCGCGGCGCCTCTCCACCCA
>DATABU010000642.1:0-7381 GCA_036259415.1 Longimicrobiaceae bacterium | reverse complement strand
GCGTCGGGATTCGACGTGGCGCGGGTGCCGCCCCTCCTCGGCCGTCCGCTCCTTGAGTCGGACGAGGCCGAAGGAGCTCCGGCCGTGCTGGTGATCGGGCAGGATGAGTGGCGGCGGAACTTCGGCGCGGACCGTGGCGTCGTGGGACGCGAGGTGCGACTCGACGGCACCCCGTACACGGTCGTGGGTGTGATGCCCGAGGGCTTCCGCTTCCCGCACAACCACGGCTACTGGACCGCGCTCCGGAGCGACCCTGCGCTCCACGGCCCGGGCGAGGGACCCCGCGTGACAATCTTCGGCCGGCTCGCCCCAGGGGTTCCCAGGGCGGCGGCCGAAGCCGAGTTGAGGATCGTGAGCGCGCGGCTCGCGCGCGAGTTCCCCGCGGCATACGCCACCTTCCGCCCGATCGTCAGACCGTACGTCCGTGTCGTGCTCGACGTGCACCAGTACCCGGCCTGGATCGTCTGGACGATGCAGCTCTTCGCGGCTCTGGTTCTGGCCGCGGTCGCGGTCACCGTGGCGGCACTGGTCTACGCCCGGACGGCATCTCGCCAGGCCGAGATCGCGGTCCGCACGGCGCTGGGCGCGAGCCGCCGGCGCATCATCACGCAACTCTTCGTGGAGGCGCTCGCGCTCTCCTCGCTTGCAGCGGCGACCGGGCTACTGATCGCGAACGTCGCGTTCCGGCAAATCGTCGCCATGAATCCGGGGGGCCTTCCGTACTGGATCGAGCCCGGCCTCCCGGCGTCCACGGTCGCGTACGCCATGGGTCTCGCCGTGCTCGCAGCCTTCATCGTCGGCATCGTCCCTGCGCTGGCGGCCACCGGGCAGCGGCTGCAGTCCACGCTCCGCCAGATGGGCGGCGCCACCGGGATGCAGCTGGGGAGCACCTGGACGGCGCTCATCGTGGTGCAGGTCGCGGTCGCGGTGGCTGTGCTCCCGCCCGTGATCGGGATCGCCTGGAACATGTATCGGGAGCCGCGCGCCGAGCCCACCTTCCCGGTCGAGGAGATGCTCGCGCTCCGGCTCGAGCGGGATGAAGCTCCGGCCCGGGAGGCGCTGGCCGCTCCGCCCGTGGAGCAGGCGGGCGAGTCCTTCGCCGAAACCCAGGCCGAGCTGATCCGCCGGATCGCCGCGGAGCCGGGCGTGCTCGGCGTGACGTATGCCTCGGCGCCCCCGCGCTCCGGCCAGCGCGTGCGCATCGAGGTCGAGGGCGGGGTGACGACGGCGGACGCGGCGCGTGTCGTCGCGCTCTCCTCCGGTGTCGCACCCAACTATTTCGATGTGTTTGGCGCTCAGATGCTGGCGGGTCGGCCGTTCGGGTCCGGCGACGCGCCCGGTGGCGCGGCCGCTGTCGTGAGCCGCTCCTTCGCCCGTCGCTTCCTCGGTGACGGAGCCGCCGTCGGCCGCCGGGTGCGCAGCACGGCGATCGCCGCGGGCGACTCCGTCCAGCCAGGCCCCTGGCTCGAGATCGTCGGGGTGGTGGACGATCTCTACGACGAGAGCGGCGAGCCGGAGTTTCAGAGGCCGGCCATCTATCTCCCGACGGCGCTGGGGGCAGCGCCGGTGACTGTCGCCATCCGCACGCGGGGGATCGACCCCGCCGTCCTCGTCCCGGGGCTGTGGGACATCGCCGGCGAAGTAGCACCGGGGCGCCCGATGACCGTCGCCGGCCCGGACGAGCTTCGCGGCGGCGACACCAGTCGCGTGGTTCGATTCTCCGTCATCCTGGTAGGCCTTGTGACGCTGAGCGTGCTCCTTCTCTCCGCGGTAGGGATCTCGGCGATGATGTCGTTCGCCGTCACACGCCGGTATCGGGAGATCGGGATCCGGCTCGCGCTCGGCGCATCCCGGCGCCAGGTGTTGCAGACGATCTTCTCGCGCACCGCGCTTCAACTCGCGCTCGGGCTGGCCGTGGGGGCCGTCCTCGTCACGTTGGTAGAGCGACTCGGCGGCGGTGAAATGATGCGCGGCCAGCACCACGTGCTCGTGCCAATGGTCGCGGCACTCGTGATCGCCGCCGGACTGCTCGCTACGGCCGGCCCAGCGCGCAAGGCGCTCCGGGTCCGCCCGATGGAGGCGCTTCGACAGGAGTGATCAGGTAAGTCTCACGCGGGCCGGAGGCGACGAGCCATGAGGCTGGTCATGGCGAGCAGGATCCAAGCGCGTGAGGAGCTCACCGTGTTCTCGTAGTCGGCAGGCAGGCGCCGGTACTTCATCAGCCACGCAAAGGTGCGTTCGACTACCCAGCGCCGGGGCAGAACCTTGAAGGTCTTCCGCCCCGGTTCCTTCGGGATCACCTCCAGGCGGATGCCCGCTGCCTCGGCCGCTTCTCTGGCGATGTTCGTGGCGTAGGCACCATCGACCCACACCACGTTCAGGTCCGGATGGAGCGCCTTCAAATGCGGCAGGATCTGCTCGACCCCGCGCGACTCGCTCAGGCTGGGTTCCAGAACGAGAACTTCAAGGCGGAAGCCCTGCGTACCTACGCCGATGAAGCGCTTGCGCCCGGTGATCTTCTTGCCCGCATCGTAGCCCCAGGCATCCCCCATTTTTCCGCCGTCCTCACCGACTGGCTGCCGATGGATCCCGCGGCCGGCTGCACCTTTTATATACCCACGCTTTAAGGGCCACTCAGTACCCCGCCTCCTCCCGCAGCGGCGCCCCGCCGAGGAGGACCGCCGGGAGCACGTCGCCCGGCGCGAAGCTGCCGCCGGACTCCGGGACGACGAGCAGCCCGTCTGCCGCGGCCATGGAGGTCAGCACGCCGGAGCTCTGCGAGCCGGTGAGCGCGGCGACCTGGACGCCGTCCGGACCCCGTTCCAGCCGCGCGCGGAGGAAGTGCGTCAGGCCCGGCTTGGCGGAGACCGGCCCGGCCAGGCGCACCGGCTCCACCGGGGGGAAGACGGCGCGGCGGCCGCACATCCGCAGCAGGGCGGGGCGCACCAGCACCTCGAAGGTCACCAGCGTGGAGACGGGGTTCCCCGGGAGCCCGAACCAGGGGATCCCCCCCAGCCCCGCCACCCTCCCGTAGGCGAACGCCGACCCCGGCCGCGCCCGCACCCTCCAGAAGAGCACCTCCGCCCCGAGCCCCTCCAGCACCTCGCGCACCAGGTCGTGCTCGCCGACGCTCACGCCCGCGGTGGTCACCAGCGCGTCGCAGCCGCGCGCCGCCTGCAGGTGCTCTCGCAGGCTCTCGCGGGTGTCCGCGGCGATCCCCAGCACGCGCGCCTCCATCCCCCCCTCGGCGAGCTGGGCGGCCAGGGCGTAGCTGTTGGAGGAGACGATCCTGCGCCCCGCCAGCACCTCCGCGAAGCGCTCCACCTCCACCAGCTCGTCCCCGGAGGCGAGCACCGCTACCCGCGGGCGCCGCACCACCCGCAGCTCCGTCCGCCCCAGCGAGGCGGCGACCCCCACCTCCGCCGCGCGCAGCGGCGTCCCCGCGCGCAGCACCACGTCGCCGCGGCGCACGTCCTCGCCGCGGCGGCGGACGTTCTTCCCCGCGTCGGCGTCCGAGAGCACCACGACCCGCCCCTCCGCCGTGCCGATCCCGCTCTCCCCGTCGGTGTGCTCCACCCGCACCACCCCGTCGGCGCCCTCCGGCACCGGCGCGCCGGTCATCACCCGCGCCGCCTCGCCGGGTCCCACCGGGCGCGACGGAAAGCGCCCCGCCGGGAGGTCGTCCACCACGTGGAGCGCGCGGGGCGCGCCGGCCGAGGCGCCCCGCACGTCGCCGGCGCGGGTGGCGAAGCCGTCCATGGCGCTGTTGTCCCACGGCGGCAGGTCCACGGGCGAGACCACCTCCTCCGCCAGCACGTGGCCGAGCGCGTCCAGCAGCGCCCGCCGCTCAGCCGCGAGCGGCGCCGAGTCGCGCAGGATCGTCTCCCGGGCCTCCGCCACGGACAGCCAGTCCGCCCCGCGTCCGCGGCTCACGCGCGCGCCGCCGTCTCAGGTCTCGGCATCACCACGGGCGACCTCCTCCGCGCGGGCATGGTCCGCGGGGGTGTTGAGGTTCAGGAAGAGCACGGCGGGGTCGCCCCAGCGGCGGACCTCCTCCGGGAGGAGGCGGACGGTGCGCACCCGCTCCAGCAGCTCCACGATCCGCAGCTCCCCGCCGTCCAGCATCGCCTCTACGGCGGGGAGACAGCCGGTGGAGTAGAAGGCGCACAGCGGCTCCACGCCGCGCCGCCCGCCGCTCGTCGGCACGACGGCGTCCGCGCCTTCCGCGGCGGCGCGCTCCACCAGCTCCCGCAGCAGCCCCGGCGCGAGGAACGGCAGGTCGCAGGCGAGGCAGAGCGCGCCCGGGCGCCCCTCGTCCGCCGCCCAGCGCAGCGCCGCGTGGACGCCGCCGAGCGCGCCCATCCCCGGGCGCGCGTCCGGCCGCATCCGCAGCCCCATCCCGCCGAAGCGCTCCGCGTCGCCGGTGACCAGCACCACCTCTGCGAGCGCCTCCCGCGCCGCGGCCGCCACCCGGTCGACCACCCGGACGCCGCCGACGCGCGCCAGCGCCTTCGGCGCGCCGAAGCGGCGGCTGGCCCCGCCGGCCAGCACTGCGGCGAGCGGAGCTCGCGGGGAAGGGGTCGCGTCGTTCGGCGGCAACGTCTCGGGGCGCGTGTGGGGTCCGCAGCCAAGCTACGCCGGCCCCGGGGAGCGATCAAGCGCCGAGCCGCCGCCCGGAACGGGACTTGCGCGCCGCGCACCCTCCCGGGCAGCCCGCGGGCGGCGGGCCCGTTCACCGCAACGACGGAGGACCGCATGGCGCGATACGACAGGAGCTACGACCGCGGCTACGGCGCCCGCCGCCCGCGGATCTGGGGACGGGGCGACGAGCCCGTCGAGTTCACCGACTTCGACGAGCTGGGGGGTGAAGCCTGGGGCCCCGGCCTGCGGCACGGCGGGTGGGGCGGGGCGCTGCGGGCCGGGGGACGGGGCTACGACCGCGGGACCTACGGGGGCGACTACCCCGCGTTCGGAGGGTACCCTGGCTCGGGGCGCGAGGGGATGCACTACGGCGGCGCGATGGAGCGCCCGGACCTGGGCCGCCCCTGGTGGCCGCAGCGCTACGACGCCGGGTACGAGGGCGGCTACGGCCGGGGATACGACCGGGGGCCCGTCTCCGGGCGCGTGCAGCGGACCACCCGCTACGGCGGCGACTTCGCCCGCGAGCCGTTCATGCCCGAGGCCGCCTACCTCCGGCACCCCGAGTACGACCGGCCGCCCACCTACCACCAGAACCGCTGGGAGCGCCCGGGCGAGTACGTCGTGCCGCGGCAGGGCCCCGTGGGCGACGGCGAGATCCGCGACGAGGTGCGGCAGCGGCTCTACCAGGACAGCTGGCTCCGCGCCGACGAGATCGACGTCGCGGTGGAGGACGGCGTCGTCACCCTCCGCGGCGAGGTGCGCGACTTCCTGGAGGCCCGCTACGCCTGGGACGACGCCTGGGAGACCGACGGCGTCCGGGGCGTGGTCAACAACCTGACCGTCCGCACCGACGAGCCGCACCCCGAGCATGGCGACGCGTTCCCGCAGGACGCCGGCGGCGCCACCTGACCTCCGCGTGCGACGCAAGCGCCCCCACCGGATCTTCCCGGCGGGGGCGCTTTCGCATGAGCCGCGGCGCACACGGCCCCGCACGATTCGAGCGGCGATCAGACCCGCCCCCGCCTGGTGGCCCGCGTGAGGGATGCGAGCCCGAAGGGGCGAGACCCGACAGCAGTATCGTCGGGGCTCGCCTCCGTTAGCGGGCGTAGTGTGCCCGCTTACGGAGCCGCAGCCCGACCCGAGCGCCAGCGAGGGTCACGCCCAAACCCGCAGTTCAGGCCGTTCCCTCCGCTGAACCCGGGCCGAGCATCAGTGCTGCTCCTCCGACCCGTAGCCGTCGGCGATGGGGCGGTCGGGCGGCTCGTAGGCGGTGCCCTCCTCGATCGCCTTCTGCATGTCGTGCGTGCCGTACATGTCCGCGTCCAGGTTCTCCGGTATGTGGGACGCGGTGTCCGACTGGCTGCCGTCCCCGCCGCCCAGCGGCTCGCCGAGCTCCGCCTCGTACGCCGCCGCGTCGTCCGCGGCCTCGGGGACGTCGCCGCGCACCAGCTCGGCCACCACCAGCTCGTTGGAGAACTTCGAGATCCCCAGCGTATCCACGACGATCTTCTCCGCGATCTGCTTCTCCGCGTCGGTCCCCACCCGGCCGGAGAGCGTGACGTGCCCGTCGGTCACCGCCACGTCGATCCAGCCGGCGTCCAGGCCCCGGTACTCCCGGAGCTGCTGCTGGACGACGTCGTAGACCGCCTCGTCGTCCATGTTCTCGAAGTCGAAGAAGAGCTCGTCGAAGTCCTGGTAGTCCTGAGCCATCACGGCCTCCCGAATCGGTCAGAAATGGAGCGCCGCCCCGAGGTTCACCGAGAAGTTGTGCGTCCACTCGGACACGTCCCTCTCGCCGGCCAGGTTCGCAAGGCCCTGCGGGGTCTCGATCTGCCAGAAGCGGTCGCGGGCCTCCAGCCTCACGGAAAGGCGCCGGGTCGGAAACCAGTCCGTCCCGAGCCCCAGCCCGATTGCAAACCCGGGGCCGAAGTCGTAGAGCGCCGTCTCGGGGATGTTGAAGTCCTCCTCCAGGTCCGACCCGCGGTTCAGGTCCGTGACCACCCCGCCGGTCCCGGCCACGAAGGGCGCGAGCCCGTTCCAGGTCCGCGGCCCGGTGAGGTGGAAGACCAGCCCCGCCTCGCCGATCACCAGCGCCATGTCCTGCGTCCCCACCTCGCGCGGGACGAACAGGGCGGGGTTCTGCTCGCTGGTGGGCTCGTACACGCGGCGCTTGCTGGGGCTGAAGCCCGCCCGCACCTCGCCGGAGAGCGGCCCCGACAGGCGGATCTGGTAGCGCAGGTCCACCATGGGCGCCGACTGCGGCCCGAACTCGACCTGGGTGTCGTTGATCTCCACCGCCGGGTTCGTGAAAAGGTATCCCAGCGAGACGCCGAACGACTGCTTGGGCTCGATGTAGCGGATGGACGAGGGGATGCTCTGCGCCCCGAGGGCGGAGGCGCTGGAGAGCGGCGCGCTCTGCGACGTGGCGCCCACCATCCTGGGGCTTCTGGGCGTGCCCCAGCCGGCGGAGATGACCGGGAAGGACCTCCGGAAGCCCGCGTAGCCGCGGCGCTTGCGCCCCCCGGGGAACAAAGACTAGCTTCGCACCGCTACAACAGTCCCGGACGAGCCCCGTCCGGGACTGTTGACTTGCGGCACCGCCCCGGCGGCGTGCCGCCCACGCACATCGAACAACGCCATGCGACGCACGCTGACCGCGACCCTCGCCCTTGCCTCGCTCCTGGGGAGCGCCGCCACCCTGGGGGCGCAGACCGTCCCGTCTCCCATCCGCCACATCGAG
>DATABU010000641.1:0-2549 GCA_036259415.1 Longimicrobiaceae bacterium | reverse complement strand
TGCACGGCCCGGTCCTTGCCGCGTCGCGCGGGTCACCGTTCCGCCCGCACCCGACACATGATCCGTCGCACCAAGATCGTCTGCACGCTGGGCCCCGTCTCCTGGTCGCGCGAGCGCATCGCCTCGCTGATCGCCGCCGGGATGGACGTGGCCCGGATCAACTTCTCCCACGGCGACCTGCCCCGCCACGCCGAGACCATCCGCAACGTCCGCGAGGCGGCGGAGGAGGCGGGGCGCCCCGTGGCCGTGCTGGGCGACCTGCAGGGCCCGAAGATCCGCGTGGGCGTGCTCCCCGCGCCGGTGGAGCTGAGCCCCGGCGACGCCATCGTCTTCGCCCCGGAGGGCGAGCACCAGGGCGGCGAGCTCCCCACCACCTTCAACGAGCTGGCGCTGGACGTGGAGGTGGGCGACGTGGTGCTCCTCGCCGACGGCCTGATGGAGCTGATCGTGGAGGACGTGGCCGCGCCGCGCGTGAAGATGCGGGTGATCCACGGCGGGACGCTCACCTCCAACAAGGGGATCAACCTCCCGGGGACCCGGGTCAGCGTCCCCTCGCTCACCGAGAAGGACCTGCGCGACCTGGAGTTCGCCCTGGAGCAGGGGGTGGACTACATCGCGCTCTCCTTCGTGCGCTCGCCGGAGGACGTGCACGACCTGCTGCGCCGCATCCCGCCCGGGGGGCCGCTGGTGGTGGTGAAGGTGGAGAAGGGGCTCGCCCTGGAGAACCTTGAGCCCATCATGGAGGCGTCCGCCGCGGCGATGGTGGCCCGCGGCGACCTGGGGGTGGAGCTGCCGTTCGAGCGGGTGCCGCTGGCGCAGAAGCGCATGATCCAGCTCGCCAACTTCACCAGCCGGCCGGTCATCACCGCCACCCAGATGCTGGAGTCGATGATCGAGAACCCGCGGCCCACGCGGGCGGAGGCATCGGACGTCGCCAACGCCATCATCGACGGGACGGACGCGGTGATGCTCTCCGCCGAGACCGCCACCGGCAGGTTCCCGGTGGAGGCGGTGAAGTCCATGGTCCGCATCGCGCAGGAGATCGAGGACTCGCACATCATCGAGGGCGGGCCGCACTACGACATCCCGCTGGAGCGCCCCACCGACGGCTTCACCCCCACCGAGCGCGCCATCGCCGCGGCCACGGCGGAGGCGGTGCGCCGCCTGGCCGCGCCGCTCGTGCTGACCTTCACCAGCACCGGCTCCACCGCGCGGGTGGTGTCGTCCTTCCGCCCGCCGGTCCCCATCCTGGCGGTGACCGACTCGCGGCGCACCTACAACCAGCTCGCGCTGGTGTGGGGGGTGGTCCCCGTGCTCTGCGCCCCCCAGGCGGGCTTCGAGGAGATGCAGGAGTGCGGGAAGCACGAGGCGATCCGGCGGGGGCTGGCGGCCCCCGGCGACCGCATCGTCATGACCGCCGGCTACCCCATGCACGTGCCGGGGACCACCAACCTGCTCCAGGTGGAGGTGCTTTGAAGCCGCGGCGCGGCGTCCGGTGAGACTCCGCTTCCTCGGGACGGGGACGTCGTTCGGGGTCCCCGTCGTCGGCTGCGGGTGCGCCACCTGCACCTCGCCCGACCCGCGCGACCGGCGCACCCGCCACGGCGCGGTGCTGGAGGCGGACGGCCGCCGTCTGCTGGTGGACACGCCGCCGGAGCTGCGGCTGCAGCTGGTGGGCGCGGGGATCGGGCGCGTGGACGCCGTGTGGTACACCCATTGCCACGCCGACCACGTGCACGGGGTGGACGACCTGCGGGTCTTCTCCGTGCGCCGCGACCGGCCGCTCCCGGTGTGGGCGTCCGAGGAGTGCGTGCGGACGCTGCGCGAGCGCTTCGCCTACGTGTTCGACCCGGAGATCCGCCCCATCGTGGGGACCACCAAGCCGGAGGCCGAGCTGTCCGCATTCCGGGCGCACGAGGAGGTGGAGGTGGCGGGGTTCCCCATGCTCCCGCTCCCGGTGCCGCACGGCCTGGTGGAGGCGTTCGGGTTCCGGGTGGGCGACCTGGGCTACATCACCGACGCCAAGCGCCTCCCGGTCCGCACGCGCGAGGCGCTGCGGGGCGTGCGCGTGCTGGTGCTGAACGCGCTCTGGTACGGCAACCCGCACCCGACCCACTTCACCGTGGAGGAGGCCGTGGCGGCGGCCCAGGAGCTCGGCGCGGAGCGGACGTTCCTGACGCACCTGAGCCACCGGGTCCGTCATTCCGAGCTGGAGGAGCGGCTCCCGGCGGGGGTGGAGCCGGCGTACGACGGGCTCGTGGTGGAGGTCTGAGGAACGGCTTGGTTTGGGCGTGCCCCTCGCTGGCGCTCGGGTCGGGCTGCGGCTCCGTAGGGCAGCAAACGACGCTGCCCGACGGAGGCGAGCCCCGCGGAAACAGCCCCGCGGGTCTCGCCCCTTCGGGCTCGCATCCCTCACGCGGGCGCCCAGTCGTGGCGCTGTTCTCCCCACCCTCGCTTGCGGGGGCGGGGCCGGGGGAGGGGGGCCTTCCGCGCTCCGCCGCCCGCTCCTCCTGTAAGATGCCCCTCCCCCGGAACGGGGGAGGGTGGCG
>DATABU010000640.1:0-2130 GCA_036259415.1 Longimicrobiaceae bacterium | reverse complement strand
CCGTGGCGCGCGGTGCTCGCCGCGCTCGCGGGCGTGCTGGTGGGCGTGCTGGCCGCGCCCCTCCTGGCCGGGCGCGGGACGGCGGGGTCCGCCGCATCTCCGCGCACGCCACCGGCGGAGAGCTCCACTCCGGAGGGCGGCGACGGCGGGGAGGACGACCCGGACCTCCTCTCCCGCGAGCTGGAGCTGGTGCGGCTGGCGACGGACGCGCACGAAGCGGCGCTCTGGCAGATGTCGGCGGACGGGTCGCGCGCGGCGCTGCTGGGGTGGTCGGCGCTCCCGGGGTACGCCCCGGAGGCGGACGAGGTGTGGCTGGAGGGGCACCCCTTCGGCTGGGCGATGCTGGAGCGGGTGCACGTGCGGCTGGAGCGGGGGCGGAAGCCGCTCCCCACCTCCTGGGCCGCGGAGATGCTCCTGGTCCCCGTGGACGCGCCCGCCGCGCTGCTGGCGCTCTCCTACACCGGCGCCGTCCCCGCCGGCTCCGAGCCGGGCGCGCTGCTGGCGAGCACCCAGCTGGGCGCTCTCTCGGCGCTGCTGCGCGCCCGGGACGAGGCGCGGCGGACGGAGGCGCGCGTGCAGACGCTCTCCCAGGCGGTGCGCAACCTCCCCGGCGAGCTGGACCTGGAGCGCTTCGCGGAGGAGCTGGGCGAGGCCGTGCGGCGCAGCGCCGACGCCGCGGGGGCGGTCGTGGCGACCTGGGACCCGGAGGCGGGGCGGGGGGAGGTCCTGGGGGTGGTGGGCGACGCACCGGGCCGGGTGGGACCGGGCCACGCCTTCGCCGACGGCGAGTCGCGCCTCGCGCTCGCGGCCAAGCACGGCGTGGCCCTCTCCTACGGCGACCTCCGGCGCGAGCGCGACGCGCTCCCCCTCTGCCTGGCCGGCGAGCGCTGGACGGAGGCGCCCCGCTCCGCGGCGGTGGTCCCACTGGCAGCGGAGGGGCGGGTGGTGGGGGTGGTCGCCGCCTGGGACCCGCGCCCGGACCGCATCGGCGACGCTGAGATGGACTTCCTCCGGCTGCTGGGCGCGCTGGCCCCGTCGCCGCTGCGGAGCGCGCGGCACCTCCAGGCGCTGGACCGCCGCGCGTCGGAGGACGCCCTCACCGGCCTGCCCAACCGGCGCGCGTTCGAGACGCGCCTGGCCGCGGCCGCCAGCCACTGGGAGCGCTACCAGCGCCCCTTCTCGCTCCTGGTCCTGGACGTGGACCACTTCAAGCGCTTCAACGACACCTGGGGGCACGAGGCGGGCGACCGGGTCCTGCAGCACGTCGCGGAGCTGCTGCGCGCCTCGGTGCGCGAGGTGGACCTCCCCGCGCGCCTGGGCGGCGAGGAGTTCGTGGTGCTCCTCCCGGAGACGCAGCTCATGCCGGCGGTGGAGGTGGCGGAGCGGATCCGCAGGACGATCGCGGGCAGGCCGGTGGTCTGGCACGGGCGCCCGCTGAGCGTGACCGCCTCGCTCGGCGTGGCGACCTGTCCCGAGTCGGTGCCCGCCGCGCAGGAGCTGCTGGGGGCGGCGGACGCGGCACTCTACCGCTCCAAGGACGCGGGGCGGAACCGCACCACCGCGGCGCCCCCGGGCGGCGGGTCGGTGGGGACGGGGAAGGGCGGGGACGACCCCGCCGCGAGCCGCGTGCGTCCGGCGCATAACCCGTAGCCGCAATGATTTATGCGCCGGGGGAGGGGGTTGACGCGGAGGGCGCAGGGGGCTAGATTGGTTGCGTGTTTGAAAACTCGGGTCCTGGGGATGACAGGTTTCGACGTGTACGGTGAAGCCGTGGCAGCGTGCCGAGGTTCCAGACACCTCGTTAAGCCTCTGGAAAACTAGTAACCGCGAACGACAACTTCGCTCTGGCTGCGTAAGTAGAATCCCTTCGGGGAATCCTTACCTCCCGGTCGTTGATCAGCCCCGCCGGAGGCGGGTCAACGGGCGTCGCTAAAATCGGGCTGGTCTACCTGAGCGTCGTGGCAGGGTAGACGAGACTCACACGACTGGTTCGCGATGGGCCTCCCACCGGCCGATGAGCGGACGAGGAGAAAAGAACGGTGGGATACGCACGTAGACGCTGTGGGGGATCTGTAGGCGGACAGGGGTTCGACTCCCCTCATCTCCACTCCTGAAGAGGCCGGACCGGGC
>DATABU010000639.1:0-2494 GCA_036259415.1 Longimicrobiaceae bacterium | reverse complement strand
CGTACCCCGGACGCATCGGGGTGTACGCCTCCGAGGGGCAGAACCGCTACCTGCTGGACGTGCTCTCGCGGCCGGAGCTGGTGCGGGCCCTGGGCTCCGCCCAGGTGATGCTCGCCAACTCCGCCTCCGTGGCGACGCTGGCGTCGTTCAAGCTGGACCTGGAGGGTCCCAGCATGAACGTGCAGACGGCGTGCTCCTCGTCCCTGGTCGCCGTGGACCTGGCCTGCCGGAGCCTGCTGGACGGCGTGTCGGACGTGGCGCTGGCCGGCGGCGTCCGCATCGAGGTGCCGCGGCACCGGGGCTACCACTACCAGGCCGGCGGGATCATGTCGCCGACCGGCGAGTGCAGCCCCTTCGACGCCGGGGCGAGCGGCACGGTGGGGGGGAGCGGAGTGGGCGTCGTGGTGCTGAGGCGGCTGGAAGACGCGCTCGCCGACGGGGACAGGGTGCTCGCGGTGATCCGCGGCTCCGCGGTGAACAACGACGGGGGGCGCAAGGTGGGGTTCGCGGCCCCGCGCCGGGAGGGACAGGCGGCGGCGATCTCGGCGGCCATGGCGGAGGCCGGGGTGGAGCCTGCGGACGTCTCGTACGTGGAGACGCACGGCTCCGGGACCGAGGTGGGCGACCCCATCGAGGTGGCGGCGCTCACGACGGCGTTCGGCCGGGCGGGGAGGCGGACGTGCGCGCTGGGAGCGGTCAAGGCCAGCATCGGCCACCTGGACGCGGCGGCCGGGGTGGCGGGGCTGATCAAGACCGTCCTCGCGCTGCAGCACGGGGAGATCCCGCCCTCGCCGTACTTCCGCGAGCCGAACCCGCGGATCGACTTCGAAGGCTCCCCCTTCTACGTGGACCCCGAGCTGCGCCCCTGGGTCCGGAACGGCGGGCCGAGGCGCGCGGGGGTGAGCTCCTTCGGGGTGGGAGGGACCAACGCGCACCTGGTGCTGGAGGAGGCGCCGGAGCAGGCGCCGTCCGGCCCGTCGCGGCCCTGGCAGCTCCTGGTGCTGAGCGGGCACACGCCGGCCGCGCTGGAAGCCGCCACCGACCGCCTGGCGGAGCACCTGCGGGCGCACCCGGAGCAGCCGCTCGCCGACGTGGCGCACACGCTGCGCGTGGGCCGGCGCCGCTTCGAGCGGAGGCGCGTGCTGGTCTGCCGCGACGCCGGGGACGCCGCCGGAGCCCTGGAGGCGCGCGACGCCAGGCGGGTGCTGGAGAGCGTCCAGGATCGCGACGAGCGGCCGGTGGCCTTCCTCTTCCCGGGGGTGGGCGACCACTACCCGCAGATGGCGCGCGGGCTCTACGAGGCGGAGTCGGTCTTCCGCCGCGAGGTGGACCGCTGCGCGGAGATCCTGCGCGCGCACGCCGGCGTGGACGTGCGCGACGTCCTCTTCCCCGGCGAGCCCGCCCCCGGGCAGCGCGCCGGGCCGGACGCGGAGGACGCCGCCTCCGTCGACCTGCGGCAGATGCTGGGCCGCGGCGCGGCCGCGGGGGAGGACCCCCTCGCCCGCACGGAGCTGGCGCACCCGGCGGTCTTCGTGGTGGAGTACGCGCTGGCCCGGCTGTGGATGAGCTGGGGAGTGCGCCCCGAGGCCATGATCGGCCACTCCCTGGGCGAGTACGTCGCCGCCACGGTGGCCGGCGTCTTCGCCCTGGAAGATGCGCTGGCGCTGCTGGCCGAGCGCTCCCGGCTGGTCTCCGCCCTCCCGGCCGGCGCCATGCTCGCCGTGCCGATGGACCCGGCGGCGCTCCGGCCGCGGCTGGGCGGCGGGCTGGCGCTGGCCGCGCACAACGCGCCGGGGCTGTGCACCGTCTCGGGGCCGGCGGAGGCCGTCGCCGCGCTGGAGGCGGAGCTGCGGGAGGCCGGGGTGGCGTGCCGGCGGCTCAGCGCGGAGCACGCCTTCCACTCGCCTCAGATGGAGCCGGCGGCGGAGCGCCTGGCCCTGCGGCTGCGAGCCATGAGGCTGGCCGCGCCCGGCGTGCCGTTCGTCTCCGGCGTGACGGGCACCTGGATCCGTGACGAGGAAGCCACGGACCCGGCCTACTGGGCGCGGCACCTCTGCCTTCCGGTGCGCTTCGCGGAGGGGATGGCCGAGCTGCTGCGCGACCCGAGGCGGGTGCTGCTGGAAGTGGGGCCGGGGCGCACGCTGGGCACCTTCGCGGTGCACGCGGGGGCGGCGGAGGGGGCGACCTTCGCCTCGCTGCGGCACGCGTACACGCGCCGGGCCGACCAGGCGTACCTGCTGGAGACGCTGGGGCGGCTGTGGATGGCGGGGGTGCGGGTGGACTGGGACGGCTTCGTGGCGGGGGAGCGGCGGCTGCGGACGCTCCTTCCCACGTACCCGTTCGAGCGGCAGGCGTACTGGGTGGAGCCCCGCAGGAGGCGCCGCCGCCGGCGGGCCGCGGGAGCGTCCGGCCGGGCGGAGCCCGGCGAGCGGCGCCCCTCCCCCTGCCGCGCCGCCACCGGGCTCCGCCCGGCCGGACGCCCCCGCGCCCCCCC
>DATABU010000638.1:0-2647 GCA_036259415.1 Longimicrobiaceae bacterium | reverse complement strand
CGGCGCGGCCGACGGGCGCTCCGGCGCGGCGGAGCGTCCGCACCCCCCGGCGGCGAGCGCCAGCGCGAGCGCCGCGGGGAGGAGCCGTGGGAGGGGGATGGGCCTGGCAAGCGTCATCGGGGCTGTCTCCGCTGGTTTCCTGGGGACGGGAACGCGGGAGAATCTACACCCCGGCCCCGCGAGGGGCCATGCGGCGGGGCGCTGCGCGGACGGCGGAGAGGAAGGGAGGAGCGGAGACGGCGGGCGGGCGGCGGCGGTCAGCGGGAGGGGGACCCGGGCTCGGGCTCGGGCTCGTAGAGCACCTGCACGGGGAGCGCCACCCGGTCCCACCCCTCCAGCGGGATGGCGGCGCCGATCCCCCCCCCGACCCCCGCGCCGCCCACGGCGAAGAGCGGGACCAGGATCCACCCGCCGGTGGTGCTCCCCTCCTGCCGCTCCACGGCCCAGGCGGAGTAGGCGCCCACCGCCGCGCCCGCGATCCCCCCCCAGAGCAGCCCGCGGTTCCGCATCGACCCGATGCGCCCGCGGCTGATCTGCATCCGGGTGATGGCCGACTGGTCCAGCGCCAGCGGCTTCCCCCAGCGCCGGGTGGTCGGGTCGATGATGATCGTCGTCGAGTCGGCGAACACCATCCGCCCGCCGATCCAGGTGCGGGTCAGGTAGGGGGCCATCAGCCGGATGCGCGCCCCCACCAGCACCGCCTCGACCTCGGGGCGCGCCCGGGTCTGGGCCACTGCGGGGGCCGCGGGTGCGGCCAGGACGAGCGCGAACAGGAAGAGTGTCGTGCGGCGCATGAGCGATTCCGTGTTCTCGGCCCCGGGGCGGCGCTCAGGCGGCGAGCGCGCGCAGCCGCTCGATGGCGGCGTGCAGCGTCTCGTCGCGCTTGCAGAAGCAGAAGCGCACCAGGTGTGCGCCCCGCGCGGGGTCTGCGTAGAAGCTGGACCCCGGGACGCAGGCGACGCCCACCTCTCGGATCAGGTGCCGGGTGAAGTCCACGTCCGATGCAAACCCGAAGCCGGAGACGTCCGCCATGACGTAGTAGGCCCCGCGCGGACGGAAGGTCCGGAAGCCCACCTCGTCCAGCGCGGGGAGGAGCAGGTCGCGGCGCGCGAGGTAGTCGGCGGCCAGCCGCGCGTAGTACTCCGGCGGGAGCCCGAGCGCGTACGCCCCGGCCGCCTGCAGCGGCGCCGCCGCGCCCACGGTGAGGAAGTCGTGTACCTTGCGGATGGCGCCGGTGATCTCCGGCGGGGCGATGCACCACCCCACGCGCCACCCGGTGACAGAATACGTCTTGGAGAGCGAGTTCACCACCACCGTCCGCTCGCGCATCCCCTCCAGCGCCGCCATGCAGACGTGCTCCGCCGGGGTCCCGTCGTCGTCCGGGTAGAGGACGTGCTCGTAGATCTCGTCGGTGAAGCAGAGCGCGTCGTGCTCGCGGCAGAGCCCCGCGATGAACTCCAGCTCCTCGCGGGTGAACACCTTCCCCGACGGGTTGTTGGGGTTGCAGAGGATGATGGCGCGGGTCCGCGGGCCGAAGGCCGCGGCCAGCTCGTCGCGGTCGAAGCTCCAGTCCGGCGCGCGCAGCGGAACGTAGCGCGGCGTGGCCTGCGACAGGATGGCGTCCGGCCCGTAGTTCTCGTAGAAGGGCTCGAAGACCACCACCTCGTCGCCCGGGTCCACGGTAGCCATCATCGCGGCGATCATGGCCTCGGTGGAGCCGCAGGTCACCGTCAGCTCGGTCTCGGGGTCCACCTCCAGCCCCAGGTACCACTCCGCCTTGCGGACGATGGCCTCGCGCAGGTCGCGCGCCCCCCAGGTGATGGCGTACTGGTTGACGTCGTCGGCGATGGCCCGCTGCGCCGCGCGCTTGACGTCCTCCGGCGCCGGGAAGTCGGGGAAGCCCTGCGACAGGTTGACCGCCCCGTGGCGCATGGCCTCGCGCGTCATCTCGCGGATGACGGACTCGGTGAAGAGGCTGGCGCGGCGCGAGACGCGCGGGCGCCCCGGGGGTGCGGTGCGGGCCATGGCGGTCGGGAAGGGCGGGGGTGGCGGAGGGCGCTCCCGAAGGGATACGACGCCCCGCCGCGAAGCGCAATGCGCTTCGTGGCGGGATGGGGCCGGGCGGGTCTACTCCTGGCGCATGGAGCGCGTGCAGGGCGCCGCGGGGGCGGGGTCCGGGGCGCCGAAGCGGGTGCGCAGGAGCGAGGGCTCCCCGCCGGGGCGGAGCACCATCACGAAGAGGTTCCCGTACTCGTGCTCGCAGAGCTCGTCCAGGGCGGGGCCGCCCAGCGCCCCGACGATGGCCGGGACGGTGTTGCTGTGCCCCACCACCAGCACCGTCTTCCCCGAGTGGCGCCGCACGGCGTCGGCCACGGCCCGCACGTGCGCCTCCCCGCCGCCGGTGGTGGGCACCGCCTCCGGGGTGAGCCCCAGCGCCCGCGCAAGCGGCTCGGCGGTGAGGCGGGTCCGGCGCAGCTGGGTGGTCACCACGGCGTCCACCCCGGCGTCGGCGAGCGCCTCCGCCAGGGCGGCGGCGCGGGCGGCGCCCTCGGGGCTCAGCTCGGGGTCCTGCCCCCCGGCTGCCGCCTTCTCGGCGTGGCGCACCAGCACGACCACGGTGGGCTCCTGCGCGGCGGCGCGCCCCGCG
>DATABU010000637.1:0-11106 GCA_036259415.1 Longimicrobiaceae bacterium | reverse complement strand
CCGCCCGCGCGCACCATCGCCGCCCAGCCGCCGCCCAGCGGGAGCGTCGCCCGCAGCGAGGCGGCACCCCCCGGGTGGGCGGTCTCGGCCCGGGTCGCCAGCGCCCACTCGGGGCGGCCGGGGAGCGCGGAGGGGAGGTCGCCGGAGATCACGTTGACCACGCCCCCCAGCGCGTTGTTGCCGTACAGCAGCGTGGCGGGGCCCCGCACCACCTCCACCCGTTGCGCCGTGAGCGGGTCGATGGTGACGCCGTGGTCGTCCGCCGAGCCGGCCAGGTCCGCGGTGCGCTGGCCGTCCTGGAGCACCAGCACCCGGTCGCCGGTGAGGCCGCGGACGATGGGGGCGGCCGCGCCCGGCCCCATGGAGCGCACCGCGACCCCCGGCTGGTTCCGCAGCGTCTCGGCGATGCTCCCGCCCATCTCCCGCTCCAGCGCCCGTCCGCCGAGCTGCGTGGTGGCCTGGGTGACGGCCCGCGTGTCGCCCGCCCCCGGCGTGGCGGTGACCTGGATCCCGGGGATGGAGAGCGGCGTCCGCGCCAGCACCAGCTCCACCGCGCCCTCCGCGGGAACGGCGACCTCGCGCGCCGCCGGCGCGTACCCCGGCAGCGACGCCTCCACGCGGTAGCGCCCGCGGGGGAGCCCCCGGACGGCGTACCGTCCCTCCGCGTCCGTGACCGTGCTGCGCCCCGAGCGCGCCACCACCACCTGCGCGTGGGGGAGCGGCCGCCCCGCGTCGTCGCGCACCGTGCCGGCCAGCAGCGGGGCTCCGCCCTGCGCGGCCGCCGGCCCCGCCCCGGCGAGCAGGAGAACGGCCGCGAGAGCGGCTGCGGGAAGGCTTCGGGTCGTCGGCTCCATCCGGGCTCCATTTGTTCATGCATACGCAACCTGATTTTAAACCAATCTAAAATGCGGATGTTGTCCGTGCAAGGCCGGAGGCGTTGCCGACGGGCCGCCGCCTCCGTACGATCCCACTGTCCCGCTCCAGTCCCACCCTCCAGCCCAGGAGACACATGCGCCCACCCCGCACCGCCTCCGTGATCCTCCTCGTCGGAGCCGCCCTCGCCGCCCCGCCCGCCCCCGCGCAGGACCTGCCGCAGGTGCCTGCGCCGGCCGCCGGCTGCCGCTCGGAGATGGACGCCCGGCTGGCCTTCGGGATGTGCCCGGACAGCACCTTCGACTTCTACGCGACGGGGAGCTACCGGCAGGGCGTCCCCCGCCCGGAGGAGGTACTCGGCTACCCCATCGGGAGCTGGCACACCACCTACGGCCGGATGGAGCGCTACCTGGAGGCGCTGGCCCGCGCGGCCCCGGAGCGGGTGCGGGTGATGCCCTACGGCCGCAGCGTGGAACACCAGACCATGTACCTGGTCGCCATCTCCGGCGAGGCCAACCTGGCCCGCCTGGACGCCATCCGCGCCGACCTCCAGGCCCTCGCCGACCCCCGCCGGACCGACGCGGCGGGAGCGGCGGCCATCGCGGCGCGGACCCCCATCGCCGTGTGGCTGAACGCCGCCAACGACGGCAACGAGACCGCCGCCTTCGAGGCGGCCATCCAGCTCGCCTACCAGCTCGCGGCGGGCGAGGACGCGCGCACCCGGGCCATGCGCGAGGGGGCGCTGGTGCTCGTCAACCTGGCCCACAACCCCGAGAGCCACGAGCGGCACGTGGCCTGGTACAACGCCTTCGTGGCCGGCGACGCCAACCCCGCGGCGCTGGAGCACCGCGCGCCCTGGGGGATGAGCACCAACAACAACCACTACCAGTTCGACCTGAACCGCGACGCGCTGGGGCTGGTGCAGACCGAGTCGCGCGCCGTGGCCGCCGAGCTGCAGCGCTGGCGCCCGCAGGTGTTCGCCGACCTGCACGGGCAGACGGTGCAGTACTTCTTCCCCCCCGCCGCCGACCCGGTGAACCCCTTCCTCCCGCCGCAGACGGTGAAGTGGCTGGAGACCTTCGGCCGGGGGAACGCGGCAGCGTTCGACCGGGAGGGGTGGAGCTACTTCACCCGCGACGTGTTCGACCTGCACTACCCCGGCTACTGGGACTCGTACCCCAGCTTCCACGGCGCCACGGGGATGACCTACGAGACCGACGGCGGGGGGAACCGGGGCGTCCGCTGGCGGCGCGACGACGGCACCATCCTGACCTTCGCCGACGGGATCGCCGGGCACTTCGTGGCCTCGCTGGCCACGGTGGAGACCGCGGTGCGCAACCGCGAGGCGCGGATGCGCGACTTCCACCAGTACTTCGCATCGGCCCTGGCGGAGGGGAGCCGCGGGCCGCTCCGGAGCGTGGTCGTCACCCCGGGGCGCGACCCCCGCCTGGCGGCGAAACTCGCCACCACCCTGCTGCGCCACGGCATCGAGGTGCGCCGCACCACCACCGGCGGCCGGCTCTCCGGCACCGACTACCTCACCGGCCAGCGGACGAGCCGCGAGGTCCCGGCCGGGTCGTACGTGGTGGACCTGGCGCAGCCCGCCTCGCGCCTGGCGCGGGTCCTCCTCGCCCCGGAGACCCCGCTCCCCGAGAGCTTCGTGCGGCAGGAGAACGAGCGCCGCGCCCGCAACGCGCGCCGCGCCGAGGGAGAGCAGGAGGGCTACGCCTTCTACGACGTCACCGCCTGGAACCTCCCCATGGCGCACGGGGCCACCGCCTTCTGGACCGGCGACCGGGTGGGGCTCGCCTCCGAGCCGCTGCGGCTCCCGGAGGGCGCGGAGAAGGCCCCCGGCGGCTGGGAGGGCGAGACGGCGTGGGAGGTCCCCGGCGGGGTCGCCGGGCGCGCGGCGAGCGCCTACGTCTGGACCGCGGGGACGGACGCGGCCACCCGGCTCCTGGCCCGGCTGATGGGGGAGGGCTTCAACGTGGCCGTCGCCGCCCGCGACCTGGTGGTGGACGGCCAGGAGTTCGCCCGCGGCACCTTCGTGGCCCGGGTGGGCCGCAACCGCCCGGAGCTGCACGCGCGCATGGACGCCCTGGCCCGCGAGGCCGGGGTGCGCGTGACCGCGTCGCAGACCGCCTTCCAGGAGGGCTCGGCGGTGGGGACGGGATCCGGCTCGGTGCGCACCCTGCGCGCGCCCCGGGTGGCGGTGCTGGCCGGGGAGGGGGTGGACCCCACCTCGTACGGCGCCCTCTGGTTCCACCTGGAGCGCCGCATCGGGCAGCCGTTCACGGCGGTGCGCACCCGCGAGCTGGGCGCCTTCCCGCTGGACGAGTACGACGTCCTGGTCTTCCCCGACGGCCGCTACGGGGCGACGGTGGCGGAGGGCGCCGTGGACCGCGTCCGCGACTGGGTGCGGCGCGGCGGAGCGGCCGTGGGATACGCCGGCGGCGCGGCCTTCCTGGCGGAGCGGGAGCTCGCGGGCGAGGCCGGCGAGGCTCCGCCCCGCCCGTCCACGGACTCGCTCGCGGCGGCGGCCCGGCGGGTGGAGGCGCTGGCGCCGGACGCCGAGCTCCCCCCGGCGCGCAGCCCGGAGGCGCGCCCCGACGCGCCCATCCCCGTCCCCGGCGCCTTCCTGCGCGGCCGCCTGGACACCACCCACTGGCTCACCTTCGGCTACGGACGCGACGAGCTGCCGCTGCTGGCGCAGGGGCTCCCGCTGCGGCTCTCCGCCGGCGGGGCGAACCCGGTGGTGTACGCCCCGGCGAACCGCCTGGTGATGAGCGGCCACCACTGGGGCGAGAACACCCGCGCCGCCTACGCCGGCCAGGCGTACGCGACGGTGGACGAGGTGGGGAGCGGGCGGGTCGTCCTGCTCGCCGAGGACCCGCTCTTCCGGGGGGTGTTCGGCGCGCCGGGGCTGCTGCTGACCAACGCCATCTACCTGGGCGCCCGCGGCCGGTAGCCGGGACCTCCGCGGCCGGACAACAACGAGAGGGGCCCCGGCGCTGCCGGAGCCCCTCGCCTTTCCCGCCGGTATGGCCGTTGACGGCCGTTCCGGCTCCAAACCAAGCCCAGCCGCAGGCTCTCACCCGGGCCCGATAGCCTGCGTGAGGGATGCGCGCCCGGCAGGGCCGAGACCCGACAGCAGTTCCGTCGGGGCTCGGCGGAGTTGCGCACAGTCGTACCGTGCGCTACTCCGCGCGCAGCCCGACCCCCGCGTCAGCGGGGGTCACGCCCGACCAGGCTGTTCCAGTCCAGAAGATCCAGCCTCAAGCCTGCGTGGTGACGCACTGGTCCGCCACCTGCCGGTACAGCTCGTTGTTCATCTCGTCGAAGATCATGGGGAACGCGACGTCGGACCCGTACGTGCCCTGGTCGCGCTGAGCCCCGGTGTTGCTCTCGCGGAAGTACGTCCCGCTGGGGAACACCGCCGACTGCGCGCGCCCGTACTGCCGGACCAGGCGGCGCAGGTCGGACAGACGGTGCGCCGTCCCGTAGAGCCACATCGCGCGCTCCTCGAAGAGCTGGTCGACCCGCGCGGCCGGAGTCCCCGGGTCGGCGAGCGCCGCCAGCCCCACGTCGGCGCGGAGCGCGTTCAGGATGGGGAGGTACGCGGCGCTCTGGCCGCGGTCGAGCGCGGCCTCCGCCTGGATCAGGCGCGCCTCCACGCCCGAGGCCAGCGGGATGTTCGAGGACAGGTCGTCGTACTTGCCCTGGAAGTAGTGCCGGGACCGGGTGTCGGCCGCGCCGTCCCGGTAGCTCCAGGGGAGCCGCGGATCGGCCGTGACGTTCTGGTTCTGCGCGGTCGCCGTCCCGCGGCGGAACGCCACGCCGTTCCCCCCCTCGCTGCTGGCGAGCGAGATCTCGCGCCTCCCGTAGTTGTTCTGCCAGAGGCCGTTGTACTGGCGGTCCGTGTTGTCCGAGTACTCGATCGCGTAGGCGAAGCCGGTGGGGATGTCCGCTACCAGCGCCGCCGCCTCGGCGTACCGGTTCAGGTCCATCAGCACGCGGGCCTTGCCGATCCGGGCCATGCGGGCCTGCGCGGCGGCGTCCGCCCCCGCCGCGTCGGCGATCTGCAGCGCCGCGTCGAATGCGCCGATCGCCCGCTGGAAGACCTGCGCGTTGGTCTCCGGGGCGCCGTACTCGAACTCGCCGTCCACCTCGCGGCTGAACGGGATCGCGCCGCAGAAGTTCTCGGCGAAGAAGGTGTAGACGTACGCCTCGATGGCCGCCATCTCAGCGTGCTCCGGCGTGTTGGGGTCGTTCTCCGCGTACGCGTTGACCGCGAACTGCGCCTGCCGCCGGGTCTGGTACAGGTTGCGGGTGGTGCTGACCAGCAGGCTGTTGGTGTTGCCCACCTGGCGCTGGTCGATCTCGCGGTTCTGGCCGTAGGTGCCCGAGTGCCAGAACTCGTCGGCCATCAGCCCGCTGATGTGGGCGAGGCCGATGTTGCTGGTGGTGAAGCCGGCGCCCCCGTAGGACACGGCGAAGTCGCCCAGCACCGACGCCCGCACGGTCGGGAGCTTGGTGGGGTCGTCGAGCTGCTCCGGCAGGGCGACGTCCGGGTCCTCCACGTCCATGATCGAGTCGCAGGCCCCCAGCGGGAGCAGCACGGCCGCGGCGAGCCATGCGAGGGGGAGGACGGCCCTCCCCGAGCGGGTGCTCTTGTCGTGTGTCTTCATGAGTTCCGTCACCCCCTCAGAAGTTGAGGTCCACGCGGGCCGTGAAGTAGCGCAGCGGCGGCAGCGTGTAGTAGTCGTAGGTCTGGAACTGGATGTTGGGCGACGCGACCGTCGGGGTGGACGCCCCGAACGAGTTCACCTCCGGGTCGAAGCCGCTGTAGTCCGTCCAGGTCTTGAGGTTGCGCCCGGAGAACGTGAGGCGCAGCCCGCTCATCCCGAAGCGGCGGGTGAGGTTGTCCGGGGCCATGAAGGTGACGGACAGCTCGCGCAGCTTCACGAAGTCCGAGTCTTCGTAGTAGACGTCGGTGTTCTCCTGCGCAGTGAGCACGTAGAACGCGATCACCCCTGCCTGGTCCTTGAGGTTGCTCCTGCTCGGGTCGTACTGCGCCTCGCAGATGATCTCCCAGGAGCAGCGGTCGAACCGGGTGAAGTTCATCTGCTTGTGCCCGCCCTTGTAGTCCACGAGGCCGGACAGCTTCACGAAGTCGAAGAGCGTGAGGCTGGTGGTGAACGCCGCCTCGGTCTTGGGGAACGGCGAGCCCACGTACTCGGCGGAGTCCCCCAGCTGCACCTCGTCGATCTGCAGCAGGCCGTCGCCGTTGGCGTCGGAGTAGGTCACGGGCACGCTCCAGTAGCCGCCGAGCGGGTAGCCCGGGGTGTGGCGCTGCTGGAGACGGGTGCTGCCGAAGACGATGGGCTCGATGTCGTCGCGGAGCGAGACCAGCTCGTTCTCGTTGCGCGACGCGGAGAGGGTGAAGTCCCACTGGAGGTTGGGGCGCTCCAGGACACGGGCGTTGAGCAGCGCCTCGAAGCCGCGGTTGCTCACGCTGCCGATGTTCTCGAAGCGGCTGGTGGACAGCCCCAGCGACGGAGCGAGCTGGCGCCGGATCAGGGCGTCCTCCGAGGTCTTGTCGTAGTAGGTCAGCTCCAGCCCCAGCCGGTCGTTGAGCAGGCCCACGTCGGCGCCCACCTCGAACTCGGTGGAGACCTCGGGCTTCAGCCGGGGATCGCCCGTGCCGCCCAGCGTCAGGCCGGCCGCGGTCTCCTGCGCCACCCGCACCGCGACGGGGGTGTAGTAGGTGAGCGCGTCACGGAAGGTGGGACGCAGCCCCGCCTTCCCGTAGGAGGCGCGCAGGCGCAGGTTGCTCAGCGCCGGCACCGACGGGAAGAAGGGCTCCTCGCTCATCACCCACGAGGCGCTCAGCGAGGGGTAGAAGACGTATTCGGTGGAGGTCCCGAAGGCGCTGTTGTCGTCGCCGCGGAGGGCGGCCGTGACGAAGAGCCGGTCGTTGAAGGCGAACTGCTGCTGGCCGTACACCCCGACGGTCACGTTCTCGACCGTGTTCTCGTCGAGGTCGAAGAGCTGCGTCACGCCCTTGAGCGACCCCGTGCCGGCCGCCAGGCCGTACCCCTCGGCCTGCGTGTCGTGGTACTCCTCGCGGTGGTGCTGCGCCCCGATGGAGGTGGTGGAGACCACGCTGCCGGTGAGGCTGAAGGTGGCCGTGGCGTCCAGGGTGTTGGTGAAGTTGGACACCTCCACCCGGTTGGAGTCGCGGAAGCCCAGCGGGATCAGCGAGCTCACCACCGGGCGCACCTCGTTGGGCCCCACCGTCTCGTAGTCGTGGCGGGTCACCTGGTCGATGCCGGTGGTCCCCACGAGGCTGAGCCAGGAGAGCGGACGGAAGTTGGCGTTGATGGAAGAGGTGAAGCGCCGCGCGTCCTGCCCCGCACGGAAGGCCGAGGTCTCGTCCGGGCAGATCCCGTAGGTGCCGCAGTTGACCTCCGGGTCGCTGGAGCCCAGCAGCCCGTTGAGCAGGTAGCCGTAGAGGTTGTTGTCGTTGGGCGGGAGCTTCGCCTCGCTGCTGGCGTACCCGGTCTTGAAGGTGACGTTCAGCCGCTCGCTCAGGCGCCCGGTCAGGTTGGCCCGCAGGTGGTAGCGGCCCGCGGAGTTGGTCTCGAACACCCCCTCCTCGTCCTCGATGTCGCCGGCCAGGTAGTACGTGGCCACGTCGCTTCCGCCGGAGACGCTGAGCCCAACCTGGCGGCGGAACCCGTTCTGGAAGGGCGAGGTGCTGGGGTCCTCCAGCGGGTTGAACGACTGGAAGGAGACGTCGGCCGGCTCGCAGTCGCCCTCGGCCAGGTCCAGCATGATGCAGGAGCCCGAGAAGCTGGCCGGGTAGTCCTGCACGTCCCTGACCTGCGTGTACTCGGTGTAGACGTTCCAGCGCGGGGCGCCGGCGCGGCCGCGCTTGGTGGTGATCTGTATCACGCCGTTGGCGGCCGCGGTGCCGTACAGGGCGGCGGCCGCGGGCCCCTTGAGAATCTCGATGTTTTCGATGTCCTCGGGGTTGATGTCGTCCAGGCGCGACACCGTCTGCCAGCTCCCCACCAGGGTGTTCTCGGTGCTGGTGACGCGCACGCCGTCCACGATCACCAGCGGCTCGTTGGAGAGGGAGACGCTGTTGTTGCCGCGGATGCGGACGCGCGAGGCGGTGCCGATCTCGCCGCTCCCCATCTGCACGTTGACGCCGGCGGAGCGGCCCTGGATGAGCGAGGTCATGGTGGGGACCGACGCCAGCTCCACCTCGGAGACGTCGATCACGCCCACCGCGTTCCCCATCTCGCGCTGCCGCTGCTCGCGGCCGGAGGCGGTGACCACCAGCCCGCCGATCTCCAGGGCCGAGGAGCCGAGGGTGAAGTCGGCGGTCGCGGTCCCCCCGGCGGCGACGCTCACCGTCTGCGTCCGGGTGTCGTATCCGATGCGGGACGCGCTCAGCTGCACCGAGCCGGCGCGCACGCCGGGAAGGTTGTACCGCCCCTGCTGGTCGGTCACCGCGCGCGCGGTGCCGCCCACCACCAGCACCTGCGCGCCCGCGATGGGCTGCTGCTGCGGGTCCGTGACCCGGCCGGTGATGGTCCCGGTCGCCTGGGAGAGCGCGTGGCCGGGGAGCGCGGCGAGCGCCAGCCCGACCGCGAGTAGCCAACGAAGCTTCGACATGCGGTTCTCCTTGTGTTGCCGGTGGCTTGCAACCGACTTCGATTACGACTCGACCTCTTCGGACCTCCTTTCGGCAGAAGGGTGAGGACTGCGGGGACGAAACGCGCGGCCGACCTGTTCAGGAGACCGCGCGAGACGATTGGGGTCGGGATGCCCCGGGGCGGGGCCGCGCCCGGGTGTCAGGCGCAGAGTAGTGCGGGGCCGGGGCCTTGTCAACGATCCGTGCTCGGCCCTCCGCGCCCTCAGAACAGCGTCACGCCGAGCAGGTACTGGTTGCGCTCCAGGCTCCCCTCCTGGTCCTCGGCGGCGGAGCTGCTCACGCGCCGGTACTGGCCGTCGATCCCCAGCAGCGGCCCGAGCTGCAGGCGCACCCCCACCTGGAAGCCGAGCTGGGTGCGCGTGTCCTCGATCTCGGGGGCCTGGGGGTCGTCCAGGTCCTCGCGGCTGAAGCGGCCCAGCCCCGCGTGCACCCCGGCGTAGGGCGACACCGGCAGGAGCGGCAGCCGCAGGAAGTAGTTGGCCTCTGCGATGGCCGTGAGCGAGCTGGTCTCCACGTCCAGCTCCGAGACCCCGCTGGCGGTGTAGCCGGACACCCCGACCCCGATGCCCAGCGGGAGCACCAGCTCCGCGCCGACGCTGAAGCCGTCCGTCTCGGGGATGCGGTCGGTGCGGTCTTCGTTCACCGCCGAGGAGTTGAAGATGTAGTGGCCCTTGAGGGCGAAGCCCTGCTGCGCCTGCGCCGCGGCGGCGCAGCCGAGGGCGAGCGCGCAGGAGAGGGCGAGGGTACGGACCCGGTTCGACATGGGGGATCGCTCCTTGAGTGCTTCGTGGTGGCTCCGAATCGCTGCCGCCGGAACATACCGCCGCCCCCGGGCGCGGGCCAGACGCGTGAAACCACCGCGGCGGGGGTCCCGTAGGTGGAGGAGCGCCGCGGCCGACAGGATTTTCTTGGCTCGCCGCTGGGCGCCGCATATCTTGGCACTTCCAGGTGAGCGAGACTCGCCGTGTACCCCAAGGACGGGAGGAAGTCATGGTGGATGGAACGGTGGGCGGGACCCGCGGCTCGCTGACGCAGCGGATGATGGGCGCGGCGATGCTCGACGTCGCCACGTACGAGGAGGTGGAGGCCGACCGCACCGCCACGTCCCAGGCGGCCATCGTGGTCGCGATCGTGGCCGTGGCCTCGGCGATCGGCTCCGCGAGCGGGGGGATCGGGGCCATCATCGGCGGGCTGGTCGGGGCGGTCGTCGGGTGGCTCGTCTGGTCCGGGATCACCTACCTGGTGGGCACCCGGCTCTTCGGAGGGACCGCGGACTGGGGCGAGCTGCTGCGCACGATCGGCTTCGCGCAGTCGCCCGGTGTGCTGTACATCCTGGGGATCATCCCCTTCCTGGGCGGGCTGATCCGCCTCGCCGTGATGATCTGGATCCTGGTCGCGGGGATCATCGCCATCCGCCAGGCGCTGGACTTCACCACCGGCAAGGCCGTGCTGACGGCGATCATCGGCTGGATCGGCCTGGTGGTCGTGATGGCCGTGGTGGGGATCGTCACCGGCGGAGCCGCCATGATCGGCGGCGCCCTGGGGGGCTGACCCACGCGGGGGCGCCGCGCGCGCGGCGCCCCCGTACCGCAGGACCTCCGCCGTACCCCTCCCTCCCGATCGTTCCTTCCGCCGCCGGCCCGGAGCGCCCCGCGTAGACGGGGACGCGGAGCGCGGGCAACCCTTCCGCGCGGCCCGGAGTCTGAATGTCAGGACCCGCGAACGGATGATGAACGAAACCCAACTCATCGAGAGCGCGAAGCAGGGCGACGGCGGCGCGATCCAGGCCCTCTACGGCCTGTACTCGCGGCGGGTGTACGCCATCGTGCGCCGCCTCGCCGGAGAGGACGCGCTCGCCGAGGACTGGGCGCAGGAGACGTGGATCCGCGCGCTGCGGGCCCTCCCCGCGTTCCGTGGCGACTCCCGCTTCTCCACGTGGCTGCACCGCATCGCGGTGAACACGGCGCTGCACGCCCGGCGCGGCCGGGAGCGCCGGGCCGGACGGGAGGAGCCGCTCGCGGACGAGGTCGTCGCGCGGCCGTCGGGGGGGGACGCGGTGCTCCGGCTCCGGCTGGAGCGGGCCATCGCGCGGCTGCCGGAGGGGATGCGGCGGGTCCTGGTCCTGCACGACGTCGAGGGATACACGCACGAGGAGATCGGGGAGATGCTGGGGATCGCGCCGGGGACGTGCAAGAGCCAGCTGTTCAAGGCCCGGGCACGCATGCGGCAGATCCTGGCCCCGGCGGAAGACCCGGTGGAAGGAGTGGCGACATGCAGCACCTGACGCTCGAAGCCGTTGCGCGCCTCGTGGACGAGGCCCCGGAGCCCGGGGAGGCGCTGCACCTGCGGGAGTGCCTGACCTGCCGGCGCGAGCTGGCGGAGATGCGGGCGCAGACGGAGGCGCTGGCGCGGCTCGCCACGCCGGAGCCCTCGCCCCGCGCCTGGACGGCGCTGGAGGCCCGGCTGGTGGAGGAGGGGCTGCTGAGGACGGGCCGCGCCCCCCGGCG
>DATABU010000636.1:0-2244 GCA_036259415.1 Longimicrobiaceae bacterium | reverse complement strand
CGCGCGAGACCCCCTCCTCCGAGACGTCCCCGGTCGACACCCTTTTCACGGCAGGGGGAGCAGGTCGGCCCAGACGCGGCCGCCCGCCTCCCTGCGCGCCTCCACCGGCGAGTCGTAGACGACTAGCACGCCGTGCTCCTCCCCGGGGTCGCGGAACAGGGTGATCCCCTCGGCGTGGTCCTTCCCCGCGTCCTCCCCGCGCCCCCAGGGGACGTCCGCCTCCCAGCGGATCCGCTCCGGCCCCACCAGCTCCTCGCCGTCCGTCTCGCACCCGCCCACCCAGCGGTAGAGGGCGACGGGGCCGTCCAGGTCCAGGGTGGGGCCGGCGAGCACCAGCAGGTCGGGCCCGTCGGTGGAGAGCTCGCGGATCCCCAGCCCGCCCAGGTCCAGGAAGTGCTTGCGGAAGCGGGCTCCGTCCGGCCCGATCCGGCGGAGCTTGAGGCGCCGAGGGCGCTTGGAGTCCACCGGCTCCACCTCCAGGACGGTGGCCCAGCCGCGGAGCACCGGTCCGCGCAGCCCCAGGAAGACCCGCTCGCCCACCAGCGCCAGCCCCTCCACGTCCAGCCCGTTGTCCTTCCCCGGCACCCCGCGGAAGGGCCCCAGGTGCGGGTCGCGCCGGAGCGCCTTCATCAGCTGGCTCTTCCGCCCCTCGCCCTTGACCCGGGCCGCGGTGAGCGTCCGGTCTGGGTCGGTGGGGTCGGGCATGCTGCGGCGGGGGGTGTACTCGCCCGTGGCCGGGTCGCGCTCCAGGGGGATGCGGGCCAGCAGGTAGCGGTTGTCCTCGTCCTCGATCCGGGCGAGGCGCCCGATCTCGGCGGCGGGGTCGGCGGCTCCGGGGTCGGGCTTCTTCCGCTTCAGGCTGTGCGAGCCCACCAGCCAGAGGTACGGCTCGCGGTAGTCCATCCCCTCCACGTCCACCTCCTCGCCGTTCCCGCTGGGGAGGTCGAGCAGCTCGGCGAGCGCGAAGGTGGCGTGCTCCGCGAAGGTCCGGCCGTCGCGGGTGGTCAGGCGTTCCAGCGCGGTCCCCTCGTCCGCGGCGACGAACAGGTTGGGGCCCACGCGGGCGGCCACCGAGAGCCCGTCCCGGAGGTCCTTGCCGCCTGCCAGGACGTGCTCGACGTCGCCGAAGTCCAGGAGGACGCGGCGGGGGGAGGGGGGAGCCTCGGGCTCGCGGGAACCGAAGATCTGCACCGTTACCTCCGGGCGGATTGGGGGGGTGTGCGCCTGCGGCCGGCTGCACACACGATCCGTGCCCGGATCAGCCGCGGCGGGAGCGGGGCCGGATCCGCGCCCACAGGTGCGCGGCGTCGTGGGGGCCCTCCTCCACCCCGCGCGCGGCCCGCCAGAGGCCGGACCACACCGCGGCCATCCCCAGCGCGAAGAGGAGCACGCCGGGCCGGGCCTCCAGGTTGGCGAGGCCCCACAGCGTCAGGAAGCCGGCGGTCCCGAGCGCCAGGTGGTCGGCGCGGCGGCCGGCGTCGCCGGCGCCGCGGTACGCCGCCCAGGCCAGCAGCGCGAAGAGCGCCGCCTCGGCGAGGAGGGCGAGCGGCTGGTTGCGGCCGGAGAGCTCAAAGCCCGGGTAGTAGTACTTGGCGGGGTTGTAGTCGTACTGGTACCCGTACTCCCCGCCCCCCTGGTAGCGGTAGTTGTAGTCGTACCCGCCCCCCAGCCAGCCGGCCGTCTCCCCCCAGACCAGGAAGAGCGAGGCCAGGCAGAGCCCCGCGCCCAGCAGCACGTTGGCGCGGTACCCCCGCCGCGCCCGGCCGAAGTCCAGGTAGCGCCCGAACCCGCCGGGGGAGAGCACCGTCTTGCGGGCCTGGTCCCAGCCCAGCAGGACCGCGGCGCAGAGCCAGAGGAGGGGGACGGCCTCCACCCGCAGCAGGTGGAAGGCGTGCACCCCCACCAGGGCCGCGAACGCCGGGGGGAAGAGCGGGTGCGCCAGGAGGCGCGGGAGCCGCACCGCGGCTAGCGGCCGCCCCGCCGCGCGCAGCTCGTCCACGGCCACCGCCGCGCCCCCCGCCAGCATGACCGCGGACCAGGCGGGGCCCACGCCCGAAAGCTGCGGGAGCAGGGAGAGGGCGATGGCGGCGGCGAGCGCTCCCAGCCCCACCAGCGAGACCGAGCGCCCGGGGATGCGGTCCAGCGCGGCGGTCTCGGCCAGCGCGCGCTCCACCTCGCCGGCCAGGCGCCCCGCCGCCCCTCCCACCCCGGAGCCGGCGGCGTCGCCGCTCACGCGGCCGCGGC
>DATABU010000635.1:0-17079 GCA_036259415.1 Longimicrobiaceae bacterium | reverse complement strand
CCCCCCCCCCCCCCCCCCCCCCCCCCCCCCCCCGTCCCGGCGATCCCGCGCTACGAGTCCAGCCAGCGCTGGTCGGAGGCGGAGAGCTGCCGGTGGGAGCGGGACCCCCCGCCCCTGCCGATCAGCTTCACCACCACGTATCCCACCAGCAGCACCGGCAGGAGCTTGAAGAGGAGCGACACCGCGCCGACGGCCAGCCCGAAGACCACGCCGACGAGCGCCAGCACCAGGCTGAAGACGACCAGCCCGACGATGCCGATGACGAGCAGGGTGAGCAGGGCGGTGAGCATCGGTCCATCCTCCTGTACGTGTCTCAGTTCTCTTGCGGGTCGATCCAGACGACGGAGATGGAGCCGAACGCGGCGTCCAGCTCCACCGTCAGGCGGTTCGAGGCGCTCTCCCAGTTCCGGCTGTAGTACGCCCCGCCGCGCTTCACCATTCCCGGGGCGTCGAAGCTGGTCAGGAACGAGTCCTTGACGATCCGCACGCCCAGGTCGCGGGGGAAGCGGAGCTTGAGCGCACCGATCCCCAGGGACACCTTCGCCGACGCGTTCCGGTCCCAGGCGCCGGTGAAGTCCAGCGTCGCCTCGCCCACGCCGCCGTCGAACTCGTAGCGCGCGGCGCGGGCGTTCCCCAGCCCCGTGGCCTCGAAGCTCGCCGCGCCCGCCTCCATCTTCACCGTCTCGGCGCGGATGCGGTTGGGGGAGCGGAAGGACACCCGGGTGTCGCTCGCCCCGGTGGCGAGCCGCAGGCGCTGCAGCGAGAGCCCGCCCAGGTCGATGTCCGATTCCCCCGCGCCGAACTCCAGCTCCAGGTCGAGTGGCACGTCGCGGGTCAGGTGGAGGTCGGCCCGCGCCTCGTCGCTCACGTTCTTCACCTGGATGCCCCGCCTCCGGTCGCGAGACTCCATCCCCAGCCGGAGCCTGCCGCTCGCCCGGTCGTACTCCGTCACCGGGGTGACCTGGCTGTCGTCGAAGCGCATCTGGAACTGGTAGAGGAGCGGCCGGTCGGCGGGCGAGACCCGCAGCCGCCCCGCGCCGTACTCCACCTCCACCTGCAGCGCCTTCTCGTCCCACGCCTGGCGAGAGGAGCTCACGGTGCGCCAGCTCTGCGCGTCCGACGCATCCGCCGAGCCGCACCCCGCCCCCGCCGCCAGGGCGAGGACGAGCGCCGCCCGCAGGGCGACGCGCCGCTCAGGCATGGGGCTCCCTCGCCACCGGCTCCGCGTCGAAGAGCGGGTCGCCGTCGATGACCGGGTCGAAGCTCCGCTCCTCGAAAGGCTTGCGGGTGCCCGCCCGGGTCAGGATCACGGCGCCCATCCCCAGCGTGGCGGCCGCCCACAGGACCAGCCCCCCCACCACCTGGAGCAGCGTCCCCACCCATCCCAGGAACCCGACCATCCCGATCATGTGCCCCGCGAGGTGCGGCGCCAGCAGGAGGCCGATCCCGAAGAAGACGTAGGCGTAGGCGTTCCGGTAGTGGAAGTCGAACCCGCCCCGCTGCTCCGCCGTGTACTCGCCCACGACGTGCGCCACCGCCAGCAGGCCGAAGCCGAAGGCGGCCAGCACCGCCAGAGGGTAGAGCGGGACCGCCACCAGGAGCACGGGGATCCCGATGATCGAAACCGCCAGCGCCACCACCATGAGGATGAAGGCGGGGACGACCAGGAAGCTGGCCGCGAGCCCCACCGCGGCGGAGCGCCCGGTGTGGCGGCGGACGGTGTCGCTCACGGTCCGCAGGTAGGGGAGGCCGTAGAACACCAGCGCCGCCCCCATCCCGGCGAGCACCAGCCCGAACGCCAGCGTGGAGAACACCCCCGCCAGCCCCTCGACGACGTCGCCGAACCAGGAGCGCTCGAAGTGCGCAGCCTGCCTCGGGGGGCGGGGCGCGCGCGGGGCCACGCGGATCACCTCCGGGTGCTCCGCCAGGCCGATGGTGCGCATCTCGCCCAGGATGCGGCCGCCGTGGTTCACCAGCGTGCCGCCGGTCACCACCGCGTCGCCGAGGACGCGGCCCCCGTCCTCCATCACCAGGTCACCCTCGGTGACGATCGCGTCGCCGCGGACCTCGCCCTCCACCCGCAGGTCGCCGCCGACGACGACCATGTCGCCGTCCACGGTCTCGCCCCTGGGGACCACGTGGTCGCCGGTGATGACGGAGACCCCGCTCCCCTGGATCCCCCGCCGGGCCTCGGCCTGGGCCTGGACGGCCTGCACCTGGGCACGGACCATTTCCTCCCGGGCCTCGCGGTGCGCTTCCGCCACCTCGCGCCGGACCTCCTCCCGGACCGCGTCCTGCGCGGGCAGCGGGAGCGCACCGGCCCCCAGGAGCACCGCGCCCAGCACCAGGGCCCTCACCTTCACGTTGTCAGTTCGCATGGGACACGCCCCCCATCGGGGTCCGAAGAAGTCGAACCAGCGTGAACGCCGCCACCGGCGTCGCGGCAGCCATGAACATCGCGACCAGCGAGACCTCGCTCGTGGGGTTCGCCCACATCGCCTCTGCCAGCCCCCGCCCCCAGCCCACGATCCCGATCCCCATCCCCGCCACCAGCCCGACCGCCCCGTCCGCCAGCGCGCCGCCCGCCTCGGAGGCCCACCGCTGACCCATGGTCGCCAGCCCGGAGACCGTGACCAGCGGGTAGGAGAGGAGCCACGCCGCCACCGCCAGGAGGGGGACGAAGGGCGCCAGCAGCACAGAGAAGAGCCCCATCCACCCCTTCCGCGTGGCCGGGAGCCAGCGGCGGACCCGCGCCAGCGCGGCCGAGCCCTCCGGCCGGATGGTCACCCGTGCCATCACCGCGTCGCTGAAGTCGGGCTCCGGCGCGAAGCGGGGGAGCTGCGCCAGCGAGGCGAACAGCGCGCGGCTGGCTTCCAGCTCCGCCGTGCAGTAGGCACAGTGCTCCACGTGCGCCCCGACCTCCTCCCGCTCGCCGGGGGGGAGGGCGCCCTCCGCGTAAAGCTCCAGCGTCCACTGGGGAACGTGCCCGAACGAATTCGACACGGGTCTACTCTCCTGGTTGGTCGGGCGGCTCGTCACCGAGTACGGGAATCCACCGCGAGAAGTTTCATGACTGTCAGATCCGCAGGTGGGCGAGGGCTTCGCGCAGCTCGCCGCGCGCCCTGTGGATGTATGTCTTCACGGTGCCCAGGGGCACCGCCATGATCTCCGCGATCTCCTCGTACGCCCGCCCCTCGACGTGCCGGAGGAGGACGGCCGTCTTGTACTCCGGGCGAAGCCGGCCGATCGCCTGCTCGATCTCGGACCCCAGTTCCCGCGCCTCCAGCAGCTCCTCGGGGTTCTCGTCCTCCGAGACCGCCGTGATCCGGGTGGCCTCGATCTCGTCGTCGGTCTCGGCATGTCGCGAGCCATCGAGCGAGACGGTTGCCGGCTCCTTCTTGCGAAGCGCGTCGATCGACACGTTGGTGGCGATCTTGAAGATCCAGCTGGAGAACTTGTACTTGGGATCGTACCGGTCGATGTTGTTGAAGACCTTCACGAAGGTCTCCTGCGAGAGGTCCTCCGCCTGCTCACGGTCCCGCACCATGCGGTACACGAGCGAGAACACCGGACGCTGGTAGCGGCCGAGTAGCTCCCGGTAGGCCGCCTCGCTCCCCTTTCGGGCGCGGGCGACGAGCTCGTGGTCGGGTACGTGGATCTGGTCCAATGTGCGGACTGGGCGTCGGATTGCTCTGTCTGGGGCCAGTACGGGGGCCCCGCGGCGGAAGTTTCAGCGGGGTCCGGGAGCCCGCCGCGCTGCCGGGCGAGCCTTGCCGCGCGGGGCGGGCGCAGGTAGCTTTGGTCCCTCATTTTACATGATTCCTTCGCCGCACGCGATGCCGTCCGCACCGAGCCGCCAGTCCGCCCTCCCCCCTCCCGCCGAGAAGGCGGCGCAGGTGCGCAGGATGTTCTCGTCGATCGCCCCGCGATACGACCTGCTCAACCACCTCCTCTCGCTCAACGTCGACAAGCTCTGGCGCCGCCGGGCGGTGAACCGCCTGGGGTGGGAGCGGGCGCCCGAGGGGCGCTACCTGGACAACTGCGCGGGGACGCTGGACCTGGCGGTGGAGCTGGCGCGGCGCCCCGGCTTCCGGGGGCGCGTGGTGGGGAGCGACTTCACCTTCGCCATGCTGGAGCGGGGGCGGGACAAGGTCCGGCGTCTCCCGGTGTCGTCGGCCTGCGCGGACGCGCTCATGCTCCCGTACCCGGACCGGACCTTCGACGGCTCCACCGTCGGGTTCGGCGTGCGCAACCTGGCGGACCTGGACGCGGGGCTGCGCGAGTCGGCGCGGGTGCTGAAGCCCGGCGCGCGGCTGGTGATCCTGGAGTTCACCACCCCTACCTGGCAGCCCTTCCGGGGGCTGTACTTCTTCTACTTCCTCCGGGTCCTCCCGCTGGTGGGGCGGCTGGTCTCCAAGCATTCGTCCGCGTACAGCTACCTCCCGGAGTCGGTGCTCGGCTTCCCGGAGCCGCCGGCGCTCGCGGAGAAGATGCGCGCCGCCGGCTTCGACGAGGTGGGGTGGACCACGCTCTCCGGCGGGATCGCGGCCATCCACTGGGGGACGCGGCGGCCATGACCGGCTTTCTCTCGGTGTTCGGGGCGGGGCTGGTACTCACCTTCGCCGCCTGCTGCGTCGCCTCGGCCATGCTGCAGATCGTGGCGTGGACCCGCCACGCGCGGGAGGGGGCGCTGCCGTCGCTGCGGGCGCTCTGGAAGCCGGAGGAGCACTTCGACCCGGTGGGGGTGCGGCAGGTCACGCTGGCACGCTCGCTCCTCACCATCGGCGGGGTGGCGTACCTGAGCTACGGGGTGCTGGCGCTCGCCGCGCGCGCCCTGCAATGAGCGAGACGAGATGATCTTCCAGAACCTGCGCGAGTTCCTTCGCTACCTGGACCGGACGGGGCAGCTCGTCCGCGTGCGGCAGCCCGTGTCGGTGGAGCTGGAGATGGCCGAGATCGCCGACCGGACCATGAAGCTCCCCGGCGGCGGCCCGGCGCTCTTCTTCGAGCGGCCGGTGCTGATGGACGGGACCGAGAGCGACATCCCGGTCGCAATCAACGTCTTCGGGAGCTGGCGGCGGATGGCGGCGGCGCTCGGCGTGGCCGACGTGGAGGAGCACGCCAGGCGCATCGCGGAGCTGGTGAAGCCGGAGATCCCCAAGGGGCTCTGGGGGAAGGTGCAGCTCCTCCCCAAGCTGGCGGAGCTGGCCAGGGTGCCCCCGCGCCCCTACCGGGGGAAGCCGCCCTGCCAGGAGATCGTGCTGCGCGAGGGGGAGTTCGACCTGACGCGCCTCCCGGTCCTCCGCACCTGGCCGGACGACGGCGGCCCCTTCATCACCCTCCCGATGGTGGTGACCGCCGACCCGGAGACGGGCGTGCAGAACATCGGGATGTACCGGATGCAGGTGTACGGGCCGGATTCCACGGGGATGCACTGGCAGCGCCACAAGGGCGGGGCCGCGCACTACCGTGCCTGGAAGCGCCAGCGAGGCGGGCGCATGCCGGTGGTCGTCGCCGTCGGCGGCGACCCGGCCACCATGTACACGCCCACGGCGCCGCTCCCGCCGGGGATCGACGAGTACCTGTTCGGCGGCTTCCTCCGGCGCGAGCCCGTATACACCGCGAAGGCGCTCACCGCCGACCTGACCATCCCGGCCGAGGCGGAGATCGTGCTGGAGGGGTACGTGGACACCGACGAGGAGCTGGCGGTGGAGGGGCCGTTCGGCGACCATACCGGCTTCTACACGCTGGAGGAGCTGTACCCGGTCTTCCACGTGACCACGGTGACCATGCGGGCCGACCCGGTGTACCCCGCCACGCTCGTGGGGCGTCCCCCGGTGGAGGACGTGTACCTGGGCGGGGCCACGGAGCGGCTCTTCCTCCCGCTGGCGCGGCTCACCATGCCGGAGATCGTGGACTACCACATGCCGCCGGAGGGGGTGTTCCACAACCTGGTCTTCGTCTCCATCCGCAAGGAGTACCCGGGCCACGCCTTCAAGGTTATGAACGGCCTGTGGGGGATGGGGCTGATGTCGCTGGCGAAGGTGATCGTGGTGGTGGACGAGGGGATCGACGTGCGGAACGTGCAGGAGGCGTGGTGGTACACGCTCGCGAACATCGACCCCGAGCGCGACGTGCGCTTCACCCGTGGGCCGGTGGACGACCTGGACCACGCCTCGCAGCTCCCCGCCTTCGGGAGCAAGATGGGGATCGACGCCACCCGGAAGTGGGCGGAGGAGGGGTTCACCCGCCCCTGGCCCGCGATGATCGAGATGGACCCGCGGGTGAAGGCCGGCGTGGACCGGGTGTGGGGCGCACTGGGGATCGAGCCCATCGACTGATCTATGAGCGAGCGAGCCGAGCGGGCCGGGTGGCCGGTGAAGAAGGGGCGACTCGGAGACCCGGAGCCGAACCCGTATGCGCACCTTACGCCTGCGGAGCGGGTGGCGATGGTGTGGGAGCTCACCCGTACCGCGTGGGCCTTCATGGGGCACCCCGATGCTTCTGGCAGACTACAGAGAGATGCTGTCCGAGTTGTCCGCCGCGGGCGCTGAGTACCTCTTGGTGGGCGCTTTCGCACTGGCGGTGCATCAGCTCCCCCGGGCTACGGGCGACATGGACGTCTGGGTTCGACCCGATGAGGAGAACGCTCGCCGGGTATGGGATGCCCTGGCCCGGTTCGGCGCGCCGATGTCCCAGCTTGCTGTCGAGGAACTGGCCCGGCCCGGGTTCTTCTTCCAGATCGGTGTGGCCCCGGTTCGAATCGACATCCTGACGGAGATCGACGGCGTTTCCTTCGATGAGGCATGGGCGGACCGGCAGGTCCATGATCTGTCCGGTGTGGAGGTGCCGGTCATCAGCCGTCGCCACCTCCTGATCAACAAGAAGTCCACCGGGAGGCCGAAGGACCTCGCCGACGCTGCGTGGCTGGAGGAGTTCACGGGTGACTGAACACGTCTACGAAGGGCAGCACATCCGCGGGCGGGGACGCCTGGTGGACTACTCCAACCTGGTGAAGCTGCCGCACACCGTATTCGCCCTGCCGTTCGCGCTGGTGGGGGCGACGCTGGCCTCGTACCGGTTCCCCGTGCGGTGGCCGGACGTGCTCCTGATCCTGGTGGCGTTCACCTCGGCGCGCTTCGCGGCGATGGGGTTCAACCGGCTCGTGGACCGCGCCATCGACGCCCGGAACCCGCGGACGCGGATGCGGGAGATCCCCGCGGGGAAGCTGACGGCGGGGCAGGCGGCGGTGGCGGTGGCGGTGGCGAGCGCGCTCTTCCTGGCCTGCGCCGCGCTCCTGAACCCGCTCTGCCTCTGGCTGGCGCCCTTCGCGCTGGGGTGGATCTTCTTCTACTCGTACACCAAGCGCTTCACCCGCTGGGCGCACCTGGTGCTCGGGTTCGCGCTGGCGATCGCGCCGGTGGGGGCGTACCTGGCGGTCGCGGGTGAGTGGAGCCGCCCCCCGACCGTCCTGCTGGTGCTGGCCGGCGCGGTGCTCACCTGGGTGGCGGGTTTCGACATCCTGTACTCGCTCCAGGACATCGAGTTCGACCGGTCGCAGGGGCTGCACTCCGTCCCCGCGGCGTTCGGAGCGCGGGGGGCGCTGGTCGTCTCCCGGGTGCTCCACCTGGCGTGCGCCGGGCTCTTCTTCCTGCTGGGGACGATGGTCGAGGAGACCGGCGCCATCTACTTCGCGGGTGCGGTGCTCGTCACGGTGATGCTGGCGTACGAGCAGAGCCTGGTCCGCGAGGACGACTTCTCCCGGATCGACGCGGCGTTCTTCAACATCAACGGGATCATCTCCGTCGGCTTCTTCCTGCTGGTGCTGGCCGAGAGGCTGCTCGCGTGAGGTCCACCGCCGGGGCGCCCATCACCTTCGGGCTGACGGGGGCGTCGGGCGCGCCGTACGCGGTGCGGCTGCTGCGCGCCTTCAACGAGACGGCCACCCCCATCCGCCTCATCGTCTCCACGTACGGCTGGCGGCTGCTGGCCGAGGAGTCCGGGATCGAGGGGCTGGACGCGCTCCGGGCCGCCACCGGCGACTGGTCGCGCGTGGAGCTGTACGACGCGCTGGACCGCGGCGCGACTCCGGCTTCCGGCTCGGCGCCGTCGAGGGGGATGGTGATCTGCCCCTGCTCCATGGGCACGCTGGCCTCCATCGCGGCGGGCGTGTCGCGGAACCTGGTGGAGCGGGCGGCCGACGTCGCGCTCAAGGAGCGCCGCCCGCTGGTGCTGGTCCCCCGGGAGACGCCGCTCTCGCTGCTGCACCTGGAGAACATGACCCGGCTGACGCGGGCCGGGGCGACGGTGATGCCCGCCTCCCCCGGGTTCTACGGGAAGCCGCGGAGCATCGACGACCTGGTGGACTTCGTGGTCGCCCGGGTCCTGGACCACCTGGGGGTGGAGCACGGGATCGGCGGGCGGTGGCGGAGCGGCGAGCAGTGAAGGTCGGCATCATCTCGGACACGCACGGGCTGCTCCGCCCCGAGGTCTTCGCCGCGTTCGAGGGCGTGGAGCACATCCTCCACGCGGGCGACGTGGGCCCGGCGGACATCCTGGTGGAGCTGGAGGCCATCGCCCCGGTGACGGCGGTGTGGGGGAACACGGACGGCTGGGAGCTGCGCGGGCGCGTGCCGGAGGTCGCGACGCTGGAGCTGGCCGGGGTGCGGGTGACGATCGTGCACGGGATGCAGGTAGGGTCGCCCACGCCTGCGAAGGTGGCCGCCGCCTATCCCGGCGCGGGGCTGGTGGTGTTCGGGCACTCGCATCGGCCGGTCGTGGAGCGGGTGGGGGCGACGCTGGCGGTGAACCCCGGGAGCGCGGGGCCCCGCCGCTTCCGCGACCCGGTCACGGTGGCGCTCGCGGAGCTCTCCTCCGAGGGGACCTCCGCGCGGGTGATGGAGCTGGAAGTCTGAAGTCGGCCGGGGGTCCCGGCCCCTCTCCGCGGCGCGGGCGCGCCGCGGGCAACCCTGACGGCGAGGAGTGGATGAAGAGTTTCTCGTGGGCGGGGGCGGCCGCGGCGGCCGCCCTTTTCGCGGCTCCCGCTCCGGGGGCCACGCAGACCTTCGCGACCGACGACCCGGTGCTCCGGGCCATCTGGAACGAGGGGATGAACAACTCGCAGGTGGAGCGGCTGGCGCAGACGCTGCTGGACTCCATCGGCCCGCGGCTCACCGGCACGCCGCAGCAGAAGGCGGCGAGCGACTGGGCCATCGCCCGGTACCGCGACTGGGGGATCCCCGCGCGGACCGAGCAGTACGGCACCTGGCGGGGGTGGGAGCGCGGGATCACGCACGTGGACCTGGTCGCGCCGCGCGTCCGCTCGCTGGAGGCGATGATGCTGGCGTGGAGCCCGGGGACGGGCGGCCAGGCGGTGCAGGGGCCGGTGGTCGCCATCCCCGACGCGGCCAGCCAGCAGGAGTTCCAGGCGTGGCTCCCGCAGGCGCGCGGCAAGTTCGTGCTGGTCTCCTTCCCGGAGCCCACCTGCCGTCCCGACGAGAACTGGGCGAGGTGGGCCACCGAGGAGTCGTTCGCGAAGATGCAGCGTGAGCGCACCGCCGCCGAGGCGGCGTGGGAGCAGCGGGTCGCCCGCACCGGGCTGAACGCCCGCACCCTCCCCGTCGCGCTGGAGCAGGCGGGGGCGCTGGGGGTGATCGCCTCCAACTGGTCTTCCGGCTGGGGCGTGAACAAGGTGTTCCAGGCCCGGACGCAGCGGGTGCCGCACGTGGACGTGGGGTGCGAGGACTACGGGCTCCTCTACCGCCTGGCCGCCAACGGGCAGGGGCCGGTGGTGCGGGTGACCGCCGAGTCCCACGGCACCGACGCCGAGGTGCCGGTCTACAACACCGTCGCCGAGGTCCGCGGGCGCGGCAAGCCCCGGGAGTACGTGGTCCTGTCGGCGCACTTCGACTCGTGGGACGGGGCGTCCGGCGCCACCGACAACGGCACGGGGACGGTGGTCATGATGGAGGCCATGCGCATCCTCAGCAAGGTGTACCCGAACCCGAATCGGACGCTGCTGGCGGGGCACTGGAACGGCGAGGAGCAGGGGCTGAACGGCTCGCGGGCCTTCGCGGCCGACCACCCGGAGGTGGTGCGCGGGCTGCAGGCGCTCTTCAACCAGGACAACGGGACGGGGCGCGTCGCCACGCTCTCCATGATGGGCTTCACGGGCGCCGGCGAGTACTTCGGCCGCTGGCTGTCGCGCGTCCCGGAGGAGATCACGCGCCACATCAACTTCTCGGCGCCGGGGACGCCCAGCAGCGGCGGGAGCGACCACTCGTCGTTCATCTGCCACGGGGCGCCGGCGTTCTCGCTCTCCTCTCTGAGCTGGGACTACAGCACGTACACCTGGCACACGACGCGCGACACGTACGACAAGATCGCGTTCGACGACGTGCGCAGCAACGCGGTGCTCGCGGCGATGCTGGCGTACCTGGCCTCCGAGGAGCCCACGCGGGTGCCGCGCGACCGCCGCAGCGTGTTTCCCACGGGGCCGAACGGGACGCCGGGTAGCTGGCCGGTGTGCCAGGAGGCGACCCGCGCGGCGGCACAGAGCACCCGTTGATGGCGTAGCGTCCGAGGTCGGCGGGCCGCTCCGGAGACCGGCGGAAACTGCCCCGCCGGTCTCCTGCGCGGGCTGCGGGAGCCAGGCCGAACTACCGGCCTGTCTCCCTTCGCCGGGGGGAGCCTCGCCAAACAGCCGGCGAGTCTCCCCCCGAACCGATTTTGGGGGGTACTGCGAAACTGCAGAACGGCGCACCCACCGCATGGCCGCGATGGGTGCGCCGTTTCGTGCTTCGTACTTTCAGCCGCGATCCGCGTGTATCGAGCCGAGAGCAGCGAGGGGCACGCCCAACCCCGCGGTCCCCGGATCTGGAATCAGCCCCCGGCGGTCGTGTCGATGCGGGCGGAGTCGCCCGACTGGCCGTAGACGCGCAGCAGGCTGTCGATGGCGGCGTCGGGGCCGCGGCGCGCGGGCTCGTCGTCGGCGGCGCCGGCAGGGCGGCGCAGGGTGACGAGGGCCACCTCGGGGGGAGCGCCCAGGCGGACCGGGACGAAGGTGTAGCCGACGCCGCAGGTGATGAACAGGCCGTTGCCGTCCACGCGGTAGAGGCGGTCGGCGCCGGGAAGCAGGGCGCCCGGGAGCTGCTGGGTGTTCACCCAGGAGAGCCGGGCGGCGCCGGGGACCTCCACCCGGCCGCAGAAGGTGTTGCCGGCGAGCACCAGGGGATAGGCGCTGTCGGGGGCGGCCAGCACGCCCGCGGGGGTGTGCGAGAGGAGCACGGGCGTGGAGCCGCCGCGGGGGATGGCGCCGAAGATCTCGGCCTGGCGCCACTCCGGCCGGCGGGGGACGTAGGGGTCGATCCCCGCGATGTAGGCGGTGTCGCCGCCCCGCACCACGCGGCCGCGCTCGTTCTCCAGCACCACGACCCCGCTCTCCTGCAGGAGCTGCCGGATACGGATGGCGGCGCTGTCCGGCCTGCCCTGGAGCTCGCCGGGGTCGCGCTGGTCCCGGTCGCCGAGCACCGCGAGGACGGTGCGGCCGCGCAGCGGGGCCAGCACGCTGGGGAGCTGCGCCAGCCCGCTCTCCCGCGCGACGAAGTCGCCCAGCAGCACCACAACGTCCGGATTCAGGGAGACGGCGCGCCGCAGGGCGGCCTCGGCCACGCGGGCGTTGTCGTCCCAGAGGCCGAGCTGGAAGTCGGACACCGCTGCGATCCGCATCCCGTCCCACCCCTCCGGGAGGCCGGGGACCTCCACCTCCACCGGGACCACGCGCAGGTTCTCCACCGCCGAGGCGCCGTACACCGAGTCGGTGGCGGCGCCCTGTGCCACCAGGGTGGACTCGGGGGCCTCCAGGCGGTCGCCGCAGGCGGCGAGGACGAGGAGCAGGGCGGGGAAGGGGGAGCGGACGGTGCTCCGCATCGGCTTGGTCTCCGGGAACGGGCTGGGGTGCGCGCGGCGCGCGCCGGACGGCGACCGCGGGTGCAACCGGTGTGCCGCCCTACGCGATCAGCGGGAGGACGCCCTCCCGCCCGGCGGGGATGGTGCGCTCCAGCTCCAGCGGGTTCGCGCGGAACCAGCGGGCGACCAGGAGAATCTCGTCCACCTGGTGCTTCGCCACCAGTGCGCCCCCCGGCTCCGGGCGGCCGAAGTGCTCCGCCGCCAGCCGCCCGAGCGCGCGGCGCTCGGCGGCGGTGCGGGGGGCGCGGACCGCCGCGCGCACCGTCCCGCGGCGCACCACGTACACGCGGTCCTCCCCCTCCACGCCCGCCACGGGGTACAGGAAGCTGAGGTTCTCCAGCGCTTCGCGCAGCCGCCCGAACTCGTCGCGCAGCGCCTCCAGCCGGCGCATGCGGTCGCGGACCGAGGCCGCGTACTCGAACTCCCAGCGCTCGGAGGCGGCGGCCATCCGCTCGTTCAGCCAGCGGAGCGGCTCGTCGGCGTCGCCGTTCAGGAATGCGCGCGCCAGCTCGATGCGGGCGCGGTAGTCGTCCTGGGTGCAGAGCGCGGCGCAGGGGCCGCAGCAGAGCCGCAGCTCGAAGCGGTGGCAGCGCGGGTTGCGGTCCACCCCGAACAGGTCGGGCTGGTCGGCGAAGTGGATGGGGGTGGAGACGGGGCAGTCGCGCAGCCCCAGCAGGTCGTTCAGCTCGCGGACCGCCTCGGCGATGCGGCGGCCCCCGCGGAAGGGGCCGTAGTAGGTGGCCGCGTCGTCGGCGACGGCCTGCACGACGTAGAGCTTGGGGGCGGGGCCGCCGGTGAGCTTCAGGAAGGAGTAGCGGCCGTCGCGCTTGTGCTGGACGTTGAACCGTGGGCGGAACCGCTTGATGAGCTCCAGCTCGCGCAGGAGCGCCGCGAACTCGCTGGGGTCGTACTCCCAGGCGATGGTGTGCGCCTCGCCGACGATGCGGTGGGCCTTCTCGCCGTCCCTGGCGCGGAGGTAGGAGAGGAGGCGGGTGCGCACCTGCTTGGACTTGCCGACGTACAGCACCTCGCCGTCCTCGGCGAGCATGCGGTAGGTGCCGGGGAGGTTGCGGGCGTCGCGGAGCTGCTCGCGGAGCGCCGTGCGGGGAGAGGGGGCCAAGCGCGGAGATCCCGGACGGTGAAGAAAAGCCGAACCTCCGGGAAGATACTGCGGGGAATGGTGTTGCGGAAGTGCGGGGGCGGCGCTCAGCTGCGGTGGGCCACCTCTTCGAGCGCGGCCCCCACCTCCCCGAAGTCGAACGGCTTGGGGAGGACGCGCGCACCCGTCCGGAGGGCCTCCTCGTACACCGCGTCGCCGGGGCCCGCGCCGCTCAGGAAGAGGACCCGGTCCGCGAGGGGCGGGAGCCGGTCGCGGAGCAGGCTCCAGACCTCCACGCCGGTGCGGGCGCCGAGGTTCAAGTCCAGGACCACGGCGTCGGGCATGGCGCGGATCATCGTCTCCACCAGCGCCTCGTCGCTGTTCCAGGGGGGGCCGGCCTCCACGAACTCCGCCCCGGCCCGGCTCAGGAAGCGCCCGAGCACCCGGCGAACGTCGGGGTTGTCGTCCATCACCATCACCCGCTTGCCTGCGAGCTCGCACGCACGCTCCGGGATGGCCGAGGCCGCTCCGGCACGCGCGGGGAGGTGGAGCTCGAAGCGGGCGCCGCCCAGCCGGGTCCCGGCGGTGCAGCGGACCCGCCCGCCCAGCTGCTCCACGCTCCAGGCCACCGAGCTCAGGCCGAGCCCGGTGCCCCCGGACCCGCCGTGGACCAGCGGACGGAACACCGCTTCGCGCGCTCCGGGCGGCACGCCGGGCCCGTCGTCCTCGACGGCCGCCAGCACCGTTCCGTCCGGGCTGTGCTCCAGCGTCACCAGGATGCGGGAGGCGGCGTGGCGCCCGGCGTTGGCGAGCAGGTTCCCGAGGGCGCGGTACAGGAACGAGCTGCGTCCCGGCACGGTGGTCCCCGGCGCGAGGGTGGAGGTCATGCGGATCTCCACGGGCCGGGAGACCTCCAGGGCGCGGCGGATGGCCCGCTCGGCGACCGCCTCGGGCTGCATCCCCGGCCCGGCGGGCTCGGCCGCGCCGCGGAGCGCCGCCAGCACGTCCCGGATCATCGACCCCAGCTCGGCGGAGCCGGCCACCGCCCGCTCCATCTCGGTGACCGGGGTGCGGCCCAGGCGCGCCTCCCCGAGCGCGAGGCGGAGCCGCCCGTCCAGCGCCGCGACCAGGTCGGCCATGTCGTGGACCAGCTCGCCCGCGACCTGGCCCAGACGGCCCAGCTTGTCCTCCTGGGCGGCCCGGTCCGGTGGAGCCGGCTGCGGCCCGGTCATGGGGCCTTGCTCCGGGCGGAGATGGGTGTGGGGCATGGTGGATGTGAGGATCCGGGGTGCTCCATCCGGACGGGATCGTGGCAGAAAATGTATTCGAAGCGGGGTGCTTGCGCCAGTATTGTCCCTGAAAGGAGCGGAACGGAGGCGTCAGCTCTGGCAGTGGGCGCAGAAGAAGGTGGAGCGCCCTCCCTGCACGACTCGCCGGACGGGGCGGCCGCAGGTCCGGCAGGGCTCCCCCTCGCGGTCGTACACCCGCAGTCGCTCCGCGAACGCCCCGCGCTCGCCGCCGGCGTCGCGGTAGTCCATGAGGGTGGTGCCGCGGAAGTCGATGGCCTCGCGCAGCACCTCCCGCACGGCCTCCACCAGCCGCGCCGCCTCCTCGCGCCGGAGCGAGCTCGCCGGCCGGCGCGGGTCGATCCGGGCGCGGAAGAGCGCCTCGCTGGCGTAGATGTTCCCCACCCCCACCACGCGGCGCTGGTCCATGAGCCAGGTCTTGACCGCCACGCGCGACTTCTGCGCCGCGCCGTACAACCATTCGGCCGTGAAGTCGCCCGAGAGCGGCTCCACCCCCAGCTCCTCCTCGCGGCGCGCCCACTCCGCGTCGGCGTAGCGCTGCAGGCACCCGAAGCGGCGCACGTCGTGGTAGTCCAGCTCCCGCCCGTCCGCCAGGGCGAAGCGGACCCCCAGGTGAGTGGGCGCGGGGTCGTCGGGGGAGCGGACCAGGAGGCGGCCCGTCATTCCCAGGTTCACCACCAGCAGCCCCCGGTCGGTGTGGACCAGGATGTTCTTGGCCCGCCGGGTCACCTCCCGCACCGTCGCCCCGCGCAGCCCCTCGGCGAACGCCGCGGCGTCCTCGCCGCCCACCAGGTCGGGGTGGACCACCCGTACGTCGCGGACCACTGCGCCGGGGAGGAGGCGCGCCAGGTCGCGGACGATGGTCTCGACTTCGGGGAGCTCAGGCATCCCGCTCCGTCCTCCGGATCTCCCGCCACCCGATGTCGCGGCGGAACTGCTTCCCCTCGAACTGGATGCGCTCGGCCGCGCGGCGGCTGCGCTCCGCGGCGGCGGCCACGGTGGGCGCGAGCGCCGTGACGGCCAGGACCCTGCCCCCGGAGGTGACCAGCCGCCCGTCCTGGCGCTTCGTCCCCGCGTGGAAGACCAGCAGCTCCGGGTCGTCCGCGAGGTCGCCCGGGATCTCCACGGGGACGCCGGTGCGGTACTCGCCCGGATAGCCGCCGGAGGCCAGGACCGTGGCGGCGGCGGCGCGCGGCCGCCAGCGCAGCTCCAGCCCCGCGATGGAGCCGCCCCGCGCGACGGCGAGCATGGGCTCCAGGAGACCGCTGTCGAGGAGCGGGAGCACGACCTGGGTCTCCGGGTCGCCGAAGCGGCAGTTGAACTCCACCACCTTCGGCCCGTCGGCGGTCAGCATCAGCCCGGCGTAGAGCAGCCCGCGGAAGGGCCGCCCCTCCTTCTCCATGGCAGCGAGGGTGGGCGCGAGGATCTCGCGCCCGACGCGGTACACCAGCTCCGGGTCGGCCAGGGAGACGGGGGCGTAGGCGCCCATCCCCCCGGTGTTGGGGCCGGTCTCCCCCTCGCCGGCGCGCTTGTGGTCCTGCGCCGGGAGCATGGGGACGGCCACCTTCCCGTCGCAGAGGGCGAAGAGGGAGAGCTCCTCCCCCTGCATGAACTCCTCCACCACGATCTCCCTCCCCGCCGCCCCGAACGCGCCGCCGCCGAGCATCTCGCGGGCGGCGGCCAGCGCCTCCTCCACCGTGGCGCAGACCACGGCCCCCTTGCCGGCGGCCAGGCCCGACGCCTTGACCACGATGGGGGCGCCCCGCTCGCGGATGTACGCTTCGGCCGCGGGGAGCTCGTGGAAGGCGTGGAAGGCGGCGGTGGGGATCCCGTACTTCGCCATCAGCCCCTTGGCGTACGCCTTGGAGCTCTCGATCTCCGCCGCGGCGGCGGTGGGGCCGAACACCGCGATCCCGCGCATCCCGAAGTGGTCGGCGATCCCCTCCGCGAGCGGACCCTCGGGCCCGACCACCACCAGGCTCACCTTCTGATTCTCGGCCCATCCGGCCAGCGACTGAAGCTCTCCCTGCCCGAAGGGGAGGTGCTCGGCCAGCCCGGCGGTCCCTCCGTTCCCCCCCGTGATGAAGAATTCGGCGTCCGGGGCGTCCCGCTTCAGCTTCCAGAGGAGCGCGTGCTCGCGGCCCCCGTTCCCTACGATCAGGATCTTCACGGATGCGTATCTCGGCTGAACGATGTCGCGGCGGCTGCCCGGTGCGGGCCCTCACCCGGTTCGCCGGATGCTACGGCAACGGCGGACCCCCTCCCCCGGCCCCTCCCCGCAAGGGGGAGGGGAGAACGGCCGGTCGGGGCGCTCCGGCGGGTTTCGGCGTGGGGGGTCGGCCGGGGGAGGCCCCTCCGTCGGTGCGTACCCGAAGGGACTCGCTTGCGAGCACTCGCCCACCGGCGGAGAGAGGGTCCGGGGGCGGAGAGGCTCGGACATACGCTCTCCTGCGGAGCCTCCCCCGTCCTCCCGGTCTCCGCCCCAGGGCAACACACCGCCTGCTCCAACCGGGGGCCCGCGTGAGGGATGCGAGCGCGAAGCGGCGAGACCCGCGGGGCTGTTTCCGCGGGGCTCGCCTCCGTTGGGCACAGTTGTATCGTGCCCTACGGAGCCGCAGCCCGACCCTCGCGCCAGCGAGGGGCACGCCCGAACCCGCGCCATAGAATCCTGTCATCCCTCATCCTCCCCAGGGGTGCGCACCATGT
>DATABU010000634.1:0-10321 GCA_036259415.1 Longimicrobiaceae bacterium | reverse complement strand
CGGGGGGCGCTTCGCTATGCGGGAGCGGGTGCGGGCTACCGCCCCGCCCGCCGCGCGTGCGGCCCGTTCCCCCCCGTGTAGACCACCAGCGCCCCGCCCCGCGCCGCGGTGCCGTAGCGGGCCTGCGCCACGATGGGCGGGAGCCACTCGACGCTCTCCAGCTCCACCAAGGGGATGGTCACCAGCTCCTCCACGCCGTCGTGGCGGATCTGGTCGTCCACGACCACCGCCGCGCAGGGGGCGACGTGCACCGTCCGGCGCCGCTCGCGGACGCAGACGCCCTCCACCACGCTGGAGCCCTCGCGCTGCACGTCCGTGATGCTGATGCCGGGGAAGCGGCGCACCAGGTCGCCGACGTTGCGCGCCACCGTCTGCAGCGACTCGATCTCGGCGCGGGCCACCACGTCGCGCCGGATGCCGCGGGCGCGGGCCTCGCGGATGCGGGCGGCGTCCGGGGCGGCGGCGGTCACCACCAGCGGCTCCAGCACGATCTCCCGGCGGGCCAGCGGCAGCTCCACGCGGGCGTCGCCCTCCTCGCCGCGGATCTCCACCGGGTGCACCCGGCTCCCGTACGCCTCGTGGAACACGGTCATGGCGTAGGAGCCGGGCTTGAGCGCCTCGAAGACGAACTCGCCCTGGGCGGTGGTGGTGTGCACCGTGCCCATGCTGTCCACCTGGACCGCCGCGCCGGCCACCGGCCGCTTCGTCTCCGCGTCCACGATCCGCCCCGCCAGCCGCACCCCGCCGGCCGCCGGCGGCGCCAGGGGGACCGCCGGCGCGGCGAGGTCATGGCGGGTGGGCCGGTCGCCGCTGGCGCGGAGCTGCGTCACGGGCCCGTCGGGTCCACCCGCCCGCGCCTCCACCGCGACCTGGAGCGGCACCGCGCAGGCGTGGTAGTGCCCCAGCGCGTCGGTCCAGGCCACCGTCCGCCCCGCCGGCACCCCGCCCGCTGGCGGCCAGGCGAGCACCACCGGCGTCCCCATCGGCGGCACCGGCGCTCCCTCCTGCCGCACCACGCCGGCCACCACCCCCGTCCCCGCCCGCCGCTCCGCCGGAGTGCACCGCGCCGCCAGCACCGAGTGCAGCGGCGGCACCGCGAGCTGCAGGGCCGGGGCGTCGCGCCCGACGTCCACCGTGGCCGGCCGCGGGAAGTACTCCAGCGAGTCCGCGCGCGGGTGCGTGAAGTCCACGCTGTAGCGCCCCTCCGGCACGCCGTCGATGCGGAACCGCCCCTCCGCGTCCGTGCTACCCTCCAGCGAGGTCCCCACCAGCCGCACCCGGGCGCCGGCCAGCGGGGCGGCGCGCGTGCTGTCCCACACCGTCCCCGCAAGCGCCGCCCGCGCCGTGGAGCGGATCAGGTCGCCCCCCGCCGTGCGCACCTCCAGCACCTCGCCCGCCACCTCCGTGAGGCTCGCCACCCGGCGCCGCACGTGCCACTGCATCCCCAGCTTCACCGAGTCCTGCCGCAGCACCGGCATGCGGATGCGCCAGCGCGGCACGATCCACTCCCCCGAGGGAAGCCGCTCGAACTCCACCCGCCCGCCCAGCCGGTCCACGGGGCCGGACAGATCCAGCCCGGTGTAGGTGTACTCCAGGTGGCGTAGCTCCGCGGTGGCAGGGTCCAGCCACAGGACGCCGCGGATGTCCGGGAGCCTGCGCCCGCGCACCGGCTCGAAGGCCAGCCCCGCCAGCCCCCGCTCCTGCCCCCCGCCCTGCTGCACCCGGAAGCAGTGCGTCTGGAGGAACTCGTCGGAGAGGAGGACCTGGGCGTCCGGCGCGTAGTAGATGGCGGAGTCGGCGTCCTCGCGCACGAACCCCTCGCTCACCAGGCGCTCCACCGGCACGGCGACGAACGGGCTCCCGGCCAGGCCCGAGGTCTGCTCCGACCGCTCCGCCTCGACGCGGCTGGAGGCCGCGTTCATCTGGCGGGTGGACTGCTGGAGCGTGTAGCGGAGCAGCCGGCGGGAGTTGGTCCAGGCCGTGGAGCTCAGCGCCTTGCGGGTCTCCTCCCAGACGGCGGCGGTCTGCGCCCCGGCCTCGGGAAGGGTCGCGCAGCGGCGCTTCTCCGCCTGCACCACCAGCCCTTCCAGCTGCACCGCCTGGCCTGGCATCTCCAGCCACTGCTCCACGGTCTGGCCGGCGGCCAGCTGGAGCGCGGCCGTGCGGACGCTCCCCTGCCCCACGCGCTCCGCGCGGAGCGTGTAGCTCCCCGCCGCGGGCGCCTGCACCAGGAAGCTCCCGTCCGCGTCGGTGTAGCTCCCCGCCACCTGCTTCCCGGCCGTGTCCAGCAGGAGCACGAAGGCGCCCGCCACGGGGCGTCCGCTCTCGGCTTCGGTGAGCGCGCCGCGCACCGTCTGCGCGTCCAGGGTGCGCGCGGCGGCCAGCAGGGCGAGGGCGAGAAGGGCGAGGTTCCGGACGGTGGAATTCATGGCGGATACGGTTGGAGAGGCGTTGAACGGCGGGTTCGGGCGTGACCCTCGCTGGCGCTCGGGCCGGGGGGTACTGCGGATTTGGGCGTGCCCCCGGCTGCGCCGGGGTCGGGCTGCGGCTCCGTAGGGCACGGTACGACTGTGCCCAACGGAGGCGAGCCCCGGGAAACCTCCCCCGGGTCTCGCCGCTTCGCGCCCGCATCCCTCACGCAGGGTGTCGCGGCCGGGTCGGCTACCTCCCCGGGCGCCGGGCATAGGGGCCGTTGCCCCGGGTGTAGACGACCAGCGCCCCGCCCTGGGCCCGGGGGCCGTAGCGCGACATGGCGAGCACGGGCGGGACCCACTCGATGCTCTCCAGGTGCGCGAGGTTCAGCCGCAGCAGCTCCTCCTCGGGGCTCGTGGAGGGGACGTCGTCGACGATCACGGCGGCGCAGGGGTTCCCCTGCTTCCTGCGGGTCTCGCGCACGCACACCCCGGAGAGCATGCCGGTGGTGCGGCCGACCTGCTCCTCCTCTACGCGGACGTTGGGGATGCGCCGCACCAGGTCGCCGGCGTGGAAGGCGACGCCGCGGTACTCCTCGATCTCCTCGCGCAGCATCACGTCCATGCGCGTGCCGCTCGCCCGCGTCCGGCGCTCCAGCGCCGACCCCGCCGAGACCACCAGCGGGTCAAGCGTCACCTCGCGCGCGGCGGCGACCCGGGATGGCGGAGCCTCCAGGTCGTGGCGGACGGGGCGGTCGAGCGCGGCGCGCAGCTGCGACGCCGCGCCCGCGCCGGTCCCCGCCCGCGCCTCCACCGCCACCCCGGGGGGGACGGCGCATGCCACGTAGCTGCCGGCGGCGTCGGTCCAAGCCACCGTGCGCCCGGCCGGCGTCGCGCCGTCCGCCGCCCAGGCGAGGAGCACCGGGGTCCCCATCGGCGGGGCGGGCGCGCCGGGCTGCCGCACCACGCCGGCCACCACCCCCGTCCCCGCCCGGCGCTCCGCCGGGGTGCAGCGCGACGCCAGCACGCCCAGGAGCGGCGGCACGGCCAGCTCGACGGCGTTCTCCGCGTCGCGCCGGAGGTCCACCGTCGAAGGGCGCGGGATCCACTGCAGCGAGTCCGCGCGCGGGTGCGAGAAGACCACGGCGTAGCGGCCCTCGGCCACGTCGGCGATGCGGAAGCGGCCCTGCGCGTCCGCCTCCACCTCCACAGCGGTGCCCGCCAGCCGCACGCGCGCGCCCGCCAGCGGCGCCGCGCGCGTGCTGTCCCACACGGTCCCGGAGAGCGCCGCCCGCGCCGCGGAGCGGATCAGCGCCCCGGCGGTGGTGCGCACCTCCAGCACCTCGCCCGCGCTCTCCCGGATCCCGGCCACCCTGCGGCGCACCTGCCGCTGGCTCGCCACCCGCAGGGTGTCCATCCCCACCACCGGCATCCGGATGCGCCAGCGCGGGACGATCCACTCGCCCGTGGGGAGCCGCTCGAACTCCACCCGTCCCCCCAGGCGGTCGGCGCGGCCCAGCAGGTCCAGGCCCGTGTAGGTGTACTCCAGGTGGCGCAGCTCCGCGGTGGCCGGGTCCAGCCAGAGCACGCCGCGCACGTCCGGGGGCCTGCGCCCGCGGACCGGCTCGAACGCCAGCCCCGCCAGCCCGCGCTCCTCCCGGACGCCCTCCTGCACCCGGAAGCAGTGCGTCTCCAGGAACTCGTCGGAGAGGAGGACACGCGCGTCCGGCGCGTAGTAGACGGTGGAGTCGCCCTCCTCGTGGACGAACCCGTCGCGCGCGAGCCGCTCCGCCGGGGCGCTGACGAAGGGGGACTCCGCGTAGCCGCTGAGCCGCTGCCCCTGCTCCGAGATCACCCGCAGCGACCCCGCGTCCAGCATGCGGGCGTGCTGCTGGAGGGTGAAGCGGAAGCGCCTGCGCGCCTGCGTCCACGCGGTGGCGCTGAGCGCCTTGCGGGCCTCCTCCCAGAGGGCGGCGGTCTGCGCCCCGGCCTCGGGGAGGGTCGCGCAGCGGCTCTTCTCCGCCTGCACCACCAGCCCCTCCAGCTGCACCGCCTGGGCGGGCACCTCCAGCGCGTGCTCCACGGTCCGGCCCGCGTCCAGCTGGATCGCGGGCGAGCGCGCGCTCCCGCGGCCCACCCGCTCCGCCCGCAGCGTGTAGCGCCCGGCGGCGGGCGCCTGCACGAAGAAGCTCCCCTCCGCGTCGCTGAAGCTCCCGGCCACCTCTCGCCCCGCCTCGTCCAGGAGCACCACGAACGCGCCCGCGACGGGGCGCCCGGTCTCCACCTCCACGAGCTCGCCGCGCACCGCCTGCGCGGAGGCGGGACGGGCCAGGAGCAGCAGGGCGAGGGCGGGGAGGAGGGTCTTCCAGGGGGGCATGCTCACCGCTCGGGGGAGGAACGGGGGGAGCCGCGTCGGCCCGCGAAGGCGCATCGGGAGTGCCGGAAACAAGATGCGGCGGCGCGGCCGGGATGGAAAGGGGAGCGGCGCCCTCCCGCCCGGGGAGGGCGCCGCTCCGGTCCGCCGCGGAGCGGCCGGCGCGCTACCGGGGCCGGGTCCAGACCGCGATCACCCCGCAGGAGGCGGTGCGGCGGTTGAACTCCGGCGGCACCTGGGCGGCGCCGCGGTAGATCTCCAGCCCCTCCACGTCGCCCGCCTCGATCTCGTCGATGTTGAAGCCGGGGCCGATGAGCTGCCCGTCCACGAAGTACTGCACCGGGCAGGGTCGGCTCCCGGAGCGGGCCATGGAGACGTGGGCGTCGCCGCGCATGCCGTTGGGCTGGAAGCGCATCCCCGAGACCCGGCGGAGTGCGTCGCTGAGGAAGCGGGGGCGCGTCTTCTGGATGTCCGCCCGGGTGAGGAAGGCGCCCGCGCTGTTCCTGCGCCGGCGGTCGAAGCCGGAGCGCTCCAGGTACTCGGCGCCCCAGTCCCGGGCCTTGGCCTCCACCCGGATGGCGGCCACCGGGATGGCCTCCACCTCCATCTCGAACGCCACCGGGACCGAGCGGCCGGCCCGCAGGTCCACCAGCTTCAGCCGGGTGACGTAGCCCAGGCGGCGCACCTCCACCGTCTGCACCCCGGAGGGGACCCCGGCCATGCGCAGCCGGCCCGAGGCGTCGGTGGACGCCGCGATCCCCGTGCCCACGACGGACACCCGGGCACCCATCACGGGGCGCCCCGAGCCGTGCGAGGTGACGGTGACCTCCAGCCCCGAGGTCGCCTGCTGGGCGCCCGCCCCGCCGGCGCCGGGGAGGGCCAGGGCGAGCAGCCCTGCGGCCAGTATGCGGAGCGGCGTGCCGGCGGGGCGAGCGTTCATCGGAGGGCGGGGCAAGGGTGGAGGGGGCGAACCCGCACACTGAAGTAATGCGCGGGAACCCCATCGGGGTCAAGGCTTTGTCCGACCCGGAAGGCGCTACGCCCGGGCCTTTCTCCGCAGCTCGTTCACCAGCCGGTGGCTGCGCCGCGTGGTCTCCGGCTCCCGGTAGCGCGGGCTCACCCGGAGGACCACCTCCACCGCCGTCGCCAGGTCCATGCGGTGCCCCGGGGACACGTACACCGGCTTCACCCCGGAGCGCGTGCGCACCGCCATCCCCACGGTCTCGCCGCGGTGCACCAGGGGGGCGGTGGCGCCGCGCTCCTCCCCCAGCTCGCCGTGAGTCCCCACCAGGATGGACTTGGCGCACCCGACGGAGGGGACGTCCAGGAGCAGGCCGCCGTGGCACGCCACCCCGAAGCGGCGCGGGTGCGCGGTCCCCTGCCCGTCGAACACCAGCACGTCGGGCCTGCGCTCCAGCCGCTCCCACGCCGCGGCGACGGCCGGCAGCTCGCGGAACGACAGGTAGCCGGGGACGTAGGGGAAGGTGAGCTCCGCGATCGCGCTCGCCTCCGCCACCGTCTCCAGCGTGTCGGCGTCCAGCACAACGACGCCCGCGAAGCCCTGGCTGCCGAAGCGCTCGAACGACACGTCGGCGCCTCCCACCGTCTTCGGGTGGAAGTCCGGGGGCGGCTGGAGCACCAGGCGCTCGCGCAGCTGTTCCTGGATGAGTTTGGCCTCCTGCGGGGTGACGTTCCAGTCCTGTTCGAGCATGGACATTGACGGACGGGTTTGGGCGTGCCCCTCGCTGGCGCTCGGGTCGGGCTGCGGCTCCGTAGGGCAGCACACTACGCTGCCCAACGGAGGCGAGCCCCACGGAACTACTGTGGGTCTCGCCGCTTCGCGCTCGCATCCCTCACGCAGGCTTTGGCGTGGAGGCCACCGTCCCGCAGTTCTCCCCCTCCCCCTTGCGGGGAGGGGGCCGGGGGGAGGGGGTCCCCGGCCGCAGCCCGCAAGCGGCGCGCCGCGGCCCTGGCAGGGTGCGGAGGGGGCGTGTACCTTGGTGATCCTCTAGAAGCGCAGCCTCCCCCGACCGGCCCCGGAGGTTCCCCGTGCCCCCCGGCATCGCCAGCGAGAGCATCCTCCAGCAGCGCACCGGAGACGGCGCGCCGGCGGGGCCGGCGTACCGGGTGCACACCCCGCGGCTGGTGCTCCGCTGCTGGGACCCGGTGGACGCGCCCCTGCTGCAGGAGGCGGTGGAGGCCAACGTCGCGCACCTGCGGCCCTGGATGCCCTGGGCCGGCGAGGAGCCCAAGGGCCTGGACGCGCGCGTGGAGGACCTGCGCCGCTTCCGCGGCCACTTCGACCTGGGGATCGACTTCACCTACGCCGTCCTGGACCGGGACGAGGCGAGGGTGCTCGGGGGGACGGGGCTGCACCTGCGCGCCGGCGAGCGCCTGGAGATCGGCTACTGGATCCACGTGGACCACGTGGGGCGCGGGCTGGCGACCGAGGCGGCGGCCGCGCTCACCCGCGTGGCCTTCGAGGTGGAGCGCGTCGGCCGCGTGGAGATCCGCTGCGACCCCCGCAACGTGCGCAGCGCCGCCGTCCCCGCGCGGCTGGGCTACCGGCACGAGGCCACCCTCCGCGGCGACGCCCTGGCGCCGGACGGGTCGCCGCGCGACACCCAGGTGTGGGGGCTGCTGGCCGACGAGTACCGCGCCTCGCCCGCCTGCGCGGCGCCCATCGAGGCGTTCGACGCGGCGGGCAGGCGCATCCTGTGAGCCGGACGTGGACCGTGACCGGGAGGACGGGATGGAGGTGAGGATCCTTGCGGTGCCCTGGGACTCCGGCCGGCGCGCCTGGAGAATGGGTCGCGGGCCGGAGCGGCTGCTGGAGGCGGGGCTGGAGGACGCGCTGCGCGCCCGCGGCCACGCCGCACGGGTCGAGTGGGTGGAGGCGGACGACACCGGCGCGGAGGTCGCCACCGCCTTCCGGCTGGCGCGCACGCTCGCCGACCGGGTGCGCGAGGCCGCGGGGGAGGGCGCGTTCCCGCTGGCCCTTGCCGGCAACTGCTCCGCGGCGCTGGGGGTGCTGGGCGGCGTGGGCCCGGCGGGCGTGGTATGGCTGGACGCGCACGCCGACCTGAACACCCCGGAGACCACGCGCAGCGGGATGGTGGACGGGATGTCGCTCGCCATGGCGACGGGCCGCTGCTGGACGGGGATCGCCGGCACCATCCGCGGCTTCCTCCCCGTCCCCGACGACTTCGTGGTGCTGGCCGGCGCCCGCGACCTGGAGCCCGGCGAACGCGCCGTCCTGGCCCGCTCCGCCCTCGCCACGGTGGACGCCACCCGGGTGCGGGAGGAGGGGGTGGAGGCGGCGTTCGGCCCGGCGCTGGAGGCGCTGGCGCAGCGGGTGCGCCGCGTCTACCTGCACCTGGACCTGGACGTGCTGGACCCGTCCGCGGCGCGCGCCAACGGCTTCGCCGCGCCGGGCGGCCTCACCCCGGAGGAGGCGGAGGCGGCGGTGCGGCTGGTGGGCCGGCGCCTGGAGGTCGCCGGCGCGACGCTCTCCGCCTACGATCCCGACGCCGACCCGGAGGGGCGCGTGCCGGCCGCGGCCGCGCGCCTCGCGGCCGCCGCGGTGGAGGGCGCGGGAGCGCGCCCCCGCCCCGTCTAGCGCGCACGCCGCGGATTCCCTTGACGGCGGCGACGTCGCGCAGGATATTGGGCGCATAGTACCGGCCCCATTCCGCTGCACCGCACGGTGCGGCGGGGGCCGCAGGACGGCCCGCGCAGTCTCCGCGGCCGCGCACCACGCCACCGGAAGCCTCCGCAGGCGCCGGAACCCGCCACGATGCGGGTGCGCGCCTGCGGCGCCATTCCCTGCCCCCTCAGACCTGGAGTCGACATGCCACACCCCGGGCCGCTCCCCCCCGCGCTCCTCGCCGCGGCGCTCCTCCTCGCCGCCACGGCGTCCGCCGCCGCGCAGACGACCCCCGCGGGCGGCCCCTGCGCCTACCGCGAGATCGACCCCGCCCGCTGGGGGAACCAGCCCTTCCGCAACCCGCCGGAGATCCGCTCGGCGAACGGCGCCCTGGGCACCACGCTGGAGGTGCGCTACACCGACCCGGACAGCACGAGCATCGCCGGGTGCCCGGTGACGCTGCGGACTTACAACGGGCAGCTGGTGGGGCCCACGCTGCGGGTGAAGCCCGGCGACGTGATGAACTTGGTGCTGGACAACCGCCTCCCGCGCGAGACCCCCGACGAGGTGGCGGCCCAGGTCGCGCAGGAGGCGGCCAACGCCTTCATCGACACCCGGCCGCACCCGTTCAACACCACCAACCTGCACACCCACGGGCTGCACGTCTCCCCGGTGGGGAACAGCGACAACGTGCTGCTCGCCATCCCGGCGCAGTCCAGCCTCCCGTACGAGATCAAGCTCCCGGCCGACCACACCCGCGGCACCTACTGGTACCACGCCCACGCGCACGGCTCCACCGCCGTGCAGGTGGGGAGCGGGATGGCCGGCGCGCTGATCGTGGAGGACGACCCGGCCACGATCCCGGCCGCGCTGCGCGCCGCCAACGAGCGCGAGAAGGTGTTCGTCATCGGCACCATCCTGTACGACACCGCCGGCCGTGTGGACGACATCACCGCCTTCTTCCCGGACGACACCACCGCCGCGGGGCGCGCAGTCTGCGTGCAGGGGAAGCCCGGCTGCACCTGGCAGAACTCCATGCGGCGCACCACGGTGAACGGGCAGATCGTCCCCGTGATCCGCATGCGCCCCGGCGAGGTGCAGCGCTGGCGCCTCATCGACGCCGCCTTCCGGGAGACGCTCAACCTGCGGCTGGACGGGCACGAGCTGCACGAGATCGCCACGGACGGCATCTACACCGGCCGCATCGACAGCTGGCGCCCGGACCAGCCGCTGGAGCTGCAGCCCGGCTACCGCAGCGACGTGCTGGTGAAGGCCGGCATGCGCCCGGGGCGCTACGAGCTGGTGGACGACACCTCCACCGCGCTGCGCTCCATCCGCCAGCGGGCGGAGGACCGGAACGTCATCGCGGTGATGGTGGTGGAGGGGAGGCCGATGGACATGAAGCTCCCCACCCAGGCCGAGATGGCGCGCCTGAACCCCTTCCCGGGCGTGGACCTGGCCGCCACGGCCGACGGGTCGCAGTTCGCGGTCTTCAACATCCGCGGCTCGCCGGACGCGACCGACAACCGCGCCTACTTCCAGGTCAACTGGGCGTCGTTCAACCCCACCCGCATCCGCTACCTCCAGCTGGGCGCCACCGACCAGTGGACGCTGCAGACGGTGGGCTCGCCGCACGTCTTCCACATCCACGTGAACCCCTTCCAGGTGCGACGCCAGGGTCCCAAAGGGGACATGCAGACGGTGTGGAAGGACACCCAGTTCATCCCCACGAACGGGACGGTGAACGTGTGGTCGAAGTACACGGACTACATCGGGCAGTTCGTCCTCCACTGCCACATCCTGGACCACGAGGACCTGGGGATGATGGAGGTGATCGAGATCGTGGGCGAGAACGGCCCCCTCGCCGCGCCGCCGGCCCACGGCGGCCAC
>DATABU010000633.1:0-1690 GCA_036259415.1 Longimicrobiaceae bacterium | reverse complement strand
GTCGGGCGGCTCGGGGCCGGCCGGGCCGGCGTGGTCGCGGCCGGCCGGGCCGGCGCGGGGGCGGGCGGGGCCACGGGGAGGACCACCGAGTCCGGGGCGGGCCCCTCGCGGAGGCGGATCCCCCACGCCGCGGCCAGGTCGCGGTCGGTGGCCCCGGCCCTGGGCTCGCCGAGCACCAGCACGTGCGTCACCTCGCCGGGGGAGACGAAGGGGCGGATCAGGTAGGTCCGCTGCCAGGTGCTCGCCTGGCTCTCCGTCCCCACCACCTGCCCGATGGGGATCCCGCGCGGGTAGGTCGCGCCGCTCCCGGAGGTGACGATGGTGGACCCCGAGTCGGGGACCGTGTGCAGCGCGGTGGGCGTAAGCGCCAGCATCCGCTCGCCGCCGGGCCCGGTGCGGGGCTCCAGGATCCCGTACGTCTCGCCGTCCTCCGAGACCGCGCTCGCCCGGAAGTTGGGGTTGGTCCAGTCGAAGCCCACCGAGCTCCCCCGGCGCACCTCCTTCACCATCCCCACCAGCCCCTGGGCGGTGACGATGGCGGAGCCCGTGCGCACCGCGTCCTCCGCTCCCACCGGGAGGAGGAAGGTCCCCGGGGGCGCGGCGCCCTCGAACGGCATCACCTCCGCCGCCACGAAGGAGTTGGGGAGCCGGTCGCGCATCCCCAGCAGCGCGCGCAGGCGGCGGTTCTCCGCCGCCAGCCCCGCCTGCCCCACCAGGAAGGCGGCCAGGCTGTCGCGCTCCGCCCGGATGGCGCTCGCGTCCAGGTAGCGGCCCTCCTCGTCCAGGGAGCCGCGCTGGATCGCCATGAACGGGTACAGCACGCTCCCCCGGATCGCCCCGGCGACCCCCTCGCGGTAGCGCGGGGGAAGCACGATGAGGAAGAGCGCCAGCAGCGTGAACAGCCCCGCCAGGGCGTAGTCCTGCCTGCGCCCGCGCTCGCCTCCGCCCTTGAGGTACGGCCTGAACGTGCTCAGGTGGTCAACACTCCGCGATACTTTTCGATGTCGTCGAGGATGCGGCCCGCCCCGCGCACGACGCAGGTGAGCGGCTCCTCGTCCACGTGGATGGGGAGGTTCGTCTCGCGCGCGATCAGCACGTCGAGCCCGCGGATCAGCGCCCCCCCGCCCGTCATCACGATCCCCCGGTCCACGATGTCGGAGGCCAGCTCCGGCGGGGTGATCTCCAGCGCCCGCCGCACCGCCTCCACGATGGCCTGGATCGGCTCCTGGATGCACTCCCGGATCTCCTGCGAGTGCACCCGCACCGTCTTGGGGATCCCCGACACCAGGTCGCGCCCCTTGACGTCCATCTCGCGCTCCTCGCCCGTGCTGAAGGCCGAGCCGATCTGGATCTTGACCGCCTCCGCCGTGGCCTCGCCGATCATCAGGTTGTAGTTCTTGCGCAGGAAGGTCACGATCGCGGCGTCGATCTCGTCCCCACCCACCCGGATCGAGGTGTCGGACACGATGCCCGAGAGCGCGATGACCGCGATCTCCGTGGTCCCCCCGCCGATGTCGATCACCATGTTCCCGGTGGGCGTCTCCACCGGGAGCCCCACCCCGATCGCCGCCGCCATGGGCTCGGCGACCATGTAGACCTCCTTGGCCCCCGCCGCGTGCGCGCTCGACCGCACCGCGCGGCGCTCCAGCTCGGTGATCCCCGAGGGGACGCCCACCACCATGGTGGGCTT
>DATABU010000632.1:0-8687 GCA_036259415.1 Longimicrobiaceae bacterium | reverse complement strand
CCCCCCCCCCCCCCCCCCCGCCGCGGAGTCACTGCTCGAAGACCTGCGTCCCCCGGGGCGGGGTGAAGGCGAAGAGCCCGTCGGGGATGTCCACGTTCCGCTTCAGGTTGCGGAGCTCGATGCGGCGCACCGACTCGTTCTCCTCGGTCATCTCGAAGCGGCGGACGGCGTAGTCGTCCGGGTCCACCCAGATGCGCAGCTTGCGCACCGGCGACTGCTGCTTGGGGACCAGGGTGAGGACGTGCGTCCGGTGCCCGTCCACCGTCTCCTCGCCGTCCAGGGTGGCGTGGTAGCGCGCCGTGGGATCGCTGAGGAACTGCCGGTGCAGGTCCACCTGCTCGCTCCCCTCGGCGATGGAGGTCTTCATCACCTGCTTGGGGTCGCTGCTGGGATAGTACATCCAGAAGCTGCGCCCGTCCGCCACGATCACGTCGCCCGCAGGGTCCGAGAACTTCATCAGGAAGCGGTCCGGCCGCCGCTGGTAGAGCTTGCCGCTGCTCCGCTGGCTGGTCCCCAGCAGGGGCACGCGCAGGTCCTGCACGAAGTCCGCCTGCATGGAGCGTACGCCGGTGTAGGCGCTCTCCACGCGCTCCAGGATCGCGTCGGCGGCGGCCTCGCCCCGCGGCTGCGCCGGCGCTGCGGGGAGCTGCTTCGCCCCGTCCGGGGCCGGCGCCGGGGCGGACGAGGCGGGCGCGGGGTCGGCGGCGCCGCCGGAATCCGCCCGGTCGGCGGGGGCGGCGGCCGAGGACTCGCCGGTCGCGGGCCGCGCACCCGCGGCGGTCTCCAGCGCCACCTCCCCCACGGGGGTGGGGGCGGCGGCGGCGTCCTGGCGCGCCCCGGGGGAGGCGGTGGGCGCGTCGCGGCGGACGTCGGCCGCCTCGGAGCCACCGCAGGCCGCGAGGGCCAGCGCGGCGGCGAGGAGCGGGAAGCGGGCTTGCACGAAACGGTTCATCGGGTCGGAAACCCCCGCAGGCGGTTCAGGTTGGGAATCGGACGGGGTTCTACCCGACCCCGGGGGGGGCGTTCCCGTCCGTTCCCCGCCCGGCGGGGACGGCTCAGCCGCAGACCTGGTCCAGCTGCACGTGGTCCATCAGCACCTCGCGGGGCTTGGAGCCGTCCGGCGGGCCCAGCACCCCGGCGAAGTGGAGCTGGTCGATGATGCGCGCCGCGCGCCCGTAGCCGATGCGCAGCCGCCGCTGGAGGAGCGATGTGGAGCCGCCCTGGTGCTGGATGCAAAGCTCCGCGGCCTCGCGGAAGAGGCCGTCGCGGTCGCCCATGGCCTCCTCGTCCGCCTCCGCGGAGCCGTCGTCCTCCTGCGAGCGCACCTCGTCCAGGATGTTGGCTTCGCCGCGGGTGGCCTCGTCCGGGTCGCGCCCCTCCGCGAGGGCCTGCTCGCGGCGGAGGCGCTTCTGCTCCCGGTACCAGTTCATGATCTCCTCCGTCTCCTCGGTGGAGAGGTAGGCGCCCTGGATGCGGACCGGCTCGCTGCTGGCGGGGGGGAGGAGGAGCATGTCCCCGTTCCCCAGCAGGTTGTCGGCGCCGTTCTGGTCCAGGATGGTGCGCGAGTCCACCTTGGAGGAGACGCGGAAGGCGATGCGGCTGGGGAAGTTGGCCTTGATGAGGCCGGTGATGACGTTCACCGAGGGGCGCTGCGTCGCCAGGATCAGGTGGATCCCGATGGCGCGCGCCTTCTGCGCGAGGAGCGCCAGCGGCTTCTCCACGTCGCCCTGGCAGGTCATCATCAGGTCCGCCAGCTCGTCGATGATGACCACGATGAAGGGGAGCGTCCCCCCCCGGTACAGCCAGCGGTCCGGGTCGCCCTCCTCCCCCTGCGCCTCGGGAGAGCGTAGCACCTGCCCGCTCTCCACCCGCTTGTTGAAGTCCTGCAGGTTGCGGACGCCGTTGACGCTGAGCAGCTCGTAGCGGCGCTCCATCTCCAGCACCGCCCACTTCAGCACCGTCGCCGCGTCGTTGTTGTCGGTGACGACGGGGTGCCGCAGGTGGGGGAGGTCGTTGTAGACGGAGAGCTCCACCATCTTGGGGTCCACCATCAGGAACCGCAGCGTCCGCGGCGAGTGCCGGTAGATGAGCGAGGTGATGATGGTGTTGACGCACACCGACTTCCCCGCCCCGGTGGCGCCGGCGATGAGCAAGTGCGGCATCTTCGCCAGGTCGGCCACGTAGGGCCGGCCGGCGATGTCCTTGCCCAGGGCGAGGGGGAGCTGCGCCTTGGTCTGCCGGTACTGCCCGGCCTCGATGACCTCGCGGAAGTAGACCATCTGCGGGGTGGGGTTGGGGACCTCGACCCCCACGGCGCCCTTCCCCGGGATCGGCGCGACGATGCGGATGGACTGCGCCCGCATCGCCAGCGCCAGGTCGGCGTCCAGAGAGGCGATGCGCGCCACCTTCACCCCCGGCGCCGGCTCCACCTCGAACTGGGTGACCACCGGCCCGGCGGTCATCCCCACCACCCGCCCCTCGATCTTGAAGGTGGCGAGCTTGTCCACCAGCACCTGCCCCAGGCCGTCCAGCTCCTCGCGGTTGCGGGCCTCGTCGCGCGCCGGCGGCGCGGCCAGGATGGCGGTCCCCGGCAGGTCGCCGTTCAGCGGGTCGCCGGCGTCCAGCGGGATCAGCTCCGTCTGCTCGTCGGCCACCGTCTTGGGACGCTGCGCCTTGGGCCGGGCGGCCTCCGTCACGGCGGCCTTCCCGGCGGGAGCGGGGCGCGCGGCGGGGAACGGGTCGGTGTCGTCCCGCTCCTCCCCGGGATCCGGCTCCGCCGGCTCGGCGAGCGCGTCGGTGTCCTCCTCTTCCTCGTCCTCCGGGTCGTCCACGGCGCCCTCCGCCGCCCTGCGGCCGGGACGCGGGATGGAGGGGAGGGCGACCCTGCGGGGGAGCGCCTCCGGGATGGCGGCCACCGTCCGGCCCGCGTGGCTCCACGCCAGCCGCCCCCCGCCGACCAGCGTGCGCACCGGGTTCCACCCCACGGTGGTGATGCAGAGCGCCGCGAAGAGCACCGCCAGCACCACGGCGGAGCCCACCCCGCCCAGCAGCGTCGCCAGCGCCCCGCCCAGCGCCCGCCCCACCCACCCCGCGGCGGTGGCGTCGGCGCGGGTGGCGTCGGTCAGCACGAAGGAGGCCGAGGCGAAGAGCAGCGCCGACCCGGCCAGCAGCGCGGTCCAGCGGAGCGCCGTGCCGCGCTGCGCCCGCCCGAGCGCCACCGCCCCCCAGAGCGCCGGGAACGCCGGGAGCACGAGCGCGGCGAGCCCGAGCAGGGCGTACGCCCCGCCGCGGAGGTGCTCTCCGAGCACCCCGACGACGTTGCCGGTCGCGAACACGCGCCCTCCGCCCTCGCCGAAGAGGGAGGTGGGGACGAAGCTGAGCGTGAGCAGCAGCGCGAGGGCCAGGAGCGCGAGGCCCCACAGGTCCCGGCGGTGCCGGTCGTCCAGGGTGAGCGACATCGGGCGGTGCTTCGCTGCGGGTGGTGCGGGAGGGTCCCCCGTCGCCCAGGCGGGCCGCGGGGGCTCGTGTCCGTCGAGGGTGTGCGGATCGGCCAGAAAGATACGGCCGCGCGCCGCGGCTGCCAACCGCCGCGGAAGCTGCGGGGCCCCCCGCCGCGGACGGCGGAGGGCCCCGGGCCCGCTCGGGGCGAGGCGCCCGGGCCGGCTACCCGTCGCCGGCGGCCGTGACGGGGGTGGCGGCGGTGATCTGCCGGTCCTGGAGCACGGGGACCACGGAGTGGCGGTCCACCTGCGCGCAGAACGCCAGGTCCTCCGCGAGCCCGGCCGCCGCGATGGCGCGCCCGGCCACGGTGGAGGCGAACATCTCCTCGTCCAGGGCGTAGCGCTCCGAGAGGGCGATGGCGGCGCGGGCGCCGTCGTTCAGCTCCCACTCGCCGCCCCGTGCCTCGGCCACGCGCGTGGCGATCTGGCCGGCGAGCACCGCGTCCTCCAGCCCGAAGTGCTTCTCCCGCCCGGAGCAGACCAGCACCGGCTCCACGTCCGCGCGGGCCAGCTCCTCCACCGTCGCGGAGAGGTTCAGCGTGGAGGCGATCAGCACGCGGGAGGCCCCGGCGGCCAGCGACATGGCCGTGGTCCCGTTGGTGGTGCTCATCACCAGCGTCTTGCCGCCCACCCGCTCCGGGGTGAACTCCGTCGGGGAGTTCCCCAGGTCGAAGCCCTCGATGGGGAGGCACTTCCGCTCGCCGCAGAGGAGCACCCCGTCGCGCCCCAGCGAGTTGGCGAGCCGCAGCGCCTCCTCGATGGAGGAGACGGGGAAGATGGTCCTCGCCCCCGCCCCGATCGCCTCCACGATGCTGCTGGTGGCGCGGAGCACGTCGATCACCACCACGACCCGGTCCGCCGTGTCCGCGGCGGTCACCTCACCGGGGGTCAGGAATACGTCCAGCCTCATTCAAACCTTGGCCCGCTCGGAAAACCAGCGCTCCAGGAACTTCGTGTCCACCTCGCCGGCGCTGAACTCGGCGCTGTCCAGCACCTCCAGCAGGAAGGGGATGGTCGTGTGCACCCCCTCCACCACGAAAGACGAGAGCGAGTGCCGCATCCGCGCCAGCGCCTCCTCGCGCGTCGCCCCGTGCGCGATCAGCTTCCCCAGGAGCGAGTCGTAGAACGGCGGCACCCTGTACCCGGCGTACGCGTGGGTGTCGACGCGGACCCCGGGCCCGCCGGGCGGATGGAAGGTGTGGATCGTCCCCGGCGAGGGCGCGAAGTTGCGGTACGGGTCCTCGGCGTTGATGCGGCACTCGATGGCGTGCCCGCGCAGCTCCACCGGCCCCTGGTGCACCGAGAGCGGGAGCCCCGCCGCGGCGCGGATCTGCTCCTTCACCAGGTCGTACCCGGTGACCATCTCGGTGACGGGGTGCTCCACCTGGATGCGGGTGTTCATCTCCATGAAGTAGAACGACCCGTCCTCGTCCAGGAGCATCTCGATGGTCCCGGCGCCCACGTAGTCGATGGCCTTGGCGCCGCGGACCGCCGCCTCGCCCATGCGCTCCCGCAGCTCCGGCGAGAGCGCCGGGGACGGGGCCTCCTCGATCAGCTTCTGGTGGCGGCGCTGGATGGAGCAGTCGCGCTCGCCCATGTGGATGACGCGCCCGTGCTGGTCGCCCAGGATCTGGAACTCGATGTGGCGGGGGCGCGCCAGGTACTTCTCCACGTAGACGGTGTCGTCGTTGAACGCGGCCGCCGCCTCGTTGCGGGCCATAGTGAACTGGCGGACGAAGTCGTCCGCGTCCTTCGCCACCCGCATCCCCTTCCCTCCCCCGCCCGCCGCCGCCTTGATCAGCACCGGGAAGCCGATGCCGCCCGCGGCCTCCAGCGCCTCCTCCGGGTCGGAGACGGCGCCGGTGCCGGGGACGATGGGGACGCCCACCTCCTGCATGGTGCGGCGCGCGGTGGCCTTGTCCCCCATGAGGCGGATCTGCTCGGGGGTGGGTCCGATGAAGGTGATCTCGCTGCGCTCGCAGATCTCCGAGAACTCCGCGTTCTCGGCGAGGAAGCCGTACCCGGGGTGGATAGCGTCGGCGCCGGTGATCTCGGCGGCGGCGATGATCCGCGGGATGTTGAGGTAGCTGTCGCGCGCCGGGGGCGGGCCGATGCACACCTCCTCGTCGGCGAAGCGCACGTGCAGCGACTCCCGGTCGGCCTCGGAGTACACCGCGACCGTGCGGATCCCCAGCTCCTTGCAGGCGCGGATGACGCGGAGCGCGATCTCCCCGCGATTGGCGATCAGGACTTTCCGGAACATCCCGCCTACCTCTCCCTCTCCGCCCCGGCGCCCTTCCACCCCGCGTCGGCGTTCGACTCCACGCCGGAGACACGGAGCGAGAACTCGGAGGGGTTGGAGGCGTAGTGCATCGCCCACTCGAACGAGATGAGGCCGCGCTGGTACAGGTCCATCAGGCTCTGGTCGAAGGTCTGCATCCCGTACTGCGTCCGCCCCTCGGCGATCAGGTCGGGGATCGTGTGCATCTGGTCCGGGGCGCGGATCCGGTCGGACATGGCCGCGGTGTTCACCAGCACCTCCGCGGCGGGGACGCGCCCCCGGCCGTCGGCGCGGGGGATGAGCCGCAGCGAGATCACCGCCTTCAGCGCCACCGCCAGCATCCCCCGGATCTCGGAGTGCTGGTGCGGCGGGAAGAAGGAGATGATGCGGCCGATGGTCTGCGCCGCGTCGGTGGTGTGCAGCGTGGAGAGGACCAGGTGGCCGGTGTCCGCGGCCTTCAGCACCGTCTCCATGGAGGCGCGGTCGCGGATCTCACCCAGCAGGATCACGTCCGGGTCCTGGCGGAGCACGTAGCGGAGCGCGTCGTGGAAGGAGTGCGTGTCCGTGCCCACCTCGCGCTGGCTGACGATGGACTTGGCGTCGCGGTGCAGGAACTCGATGGGGTCCTCCACCGTCACCACGTTCACCGCCTTCCGCTCGGCGAGGTAGCGGATCATGGAGGCCAGGGTGGTGGACTTGCCGCTCCCCGTCACCCCCGTCACCAGCACCATCCCGCGCGGCGAGGTGGCCACGTCCTGCACCACGGCGGGGAGGTTCAGCTCCTCCAGCGAGGGGACCTCGAAGGGGATGGCCCGGAAGGAGAACCCCAGGGTGCCCCGCTGCTGGAAGATGTTGGTGCGGAAGCGCCCCAGCCCCTGCACCCCGATGGCGAAGTCGATCTCCTTGCGCTCGGCGAACGCCTCCTTCTGCCGCGCGTTGAGGAGCTGGTCGGCGCAGCGCTTCAGGTCGTCGGGCCGCAGCGTGGGGAGGGCGGTGTCGTACAGCTCGCCGTGGACGCGCAGCACCGGCGCGCGCCCCGCCTTGAGGTGCAGGTCGGACGCGCCGCGCCGCACCATCTCGTCCAGCGCCTCGCGCAGGACGAACTCGCGCCCGGGCGCCGCGGGGCGCCCCGGCGCGGCCGTCGGCGCGCGGCCGTCCTGGGCCCACTGTTCGTCGGCGCTCACGCGTCGGGCTCGATGCGGAAGAGGACCTGGCCGTACTCCACCGGCTCCGCGTTCTCCACCAGGACCTCGCGGATGACGCCGGCGTAGTCGGACTCCAGCTCGTTCATCAGCTTCATGGCCTCGAGGATGCAGAGCGTCTGGCCCTTGCCGACGCGGGTGCCCACCTCCACGTAGGGAGGCGCCTCGGGGGCCGGCGCCCGGTAGAAGGTCCCCACCATGGGCGACTTGACGTCCACCAGGTTGCTCGCCGGGGCCGGCGCGGGCGCCCCGCTGCCGGGCGCCGCCGGGGCGGGCGCGGAGCCGGGGGCCGCCGCGTGCGGGGAGGCCGGCGCGGAGACGTAGTGCTCGACCGGGGCCGACACGGGCGCGGCGGCGGACACCGGCGCGGGCGGAGGCGTCTTCGCGATGCGGATGCGGGTCCCGCCGCGGGAGATCTCCAGCGAGTCGATCCCGCTCCCGTCCACCGCGTCGATGAGCCCCCGGAGGAAATCGAGGTCGATCATTTGTTGGCGCGCTCCATGTACTTGTCTTCACGCCGGTCGACGCGGATCACGTCGCCCTCGTTGAGGAAGAGCGGCACCTGCACGACGGCGCCCGTCTCCAGCTTCGCGGGCTTGGTCCCGCCGGTGGCGGTGTCGCCGCGGACGCCGGGGTCCGTCTCCGCGATGGCCAGCGTCACGAAGAAGGGAAGCTCCACCGAGATCACCTTCTCCCCGTGCACCAGCCCGTCCACCTCCATCCCCTCCTTCAGGTACTTCAGCTGGTCCTCGCCGATCGTCTCCGCCGAGAGCGGGATGTCGTCGTAGCTCTGCTGGTCCATGAAGTGATAGAGGTGCCCGTCGTTGTAGCTGTACGACATGGGCCGGTGCTCCAGCCGCACCTCGTCGATGCGCTCGCCCGCGCGGAACGTCTTCTCCAGCACCGCGCCGGTCAGCACGTTCTTCAGCTTGGTGCGCACCACCGTGTTCCCCTTGCCGGGCTTGTGGTGCTGGAAGAAGAGGATGCTGAAGAGGGTGCCATCCATGTTGATGACCATCCCGTTGCGGAAGTCGGCCGTAGTCGCCACGAAGTATCTCCCCTGCGTTCAGACGGAAACGGACCGGCGCCCCCCGGCCCGGCCGAGATGCCCGACCAGGGCGCGGAGCGCCAGCAGGTAGCTGTCCGGCCCGAAGCCGCAGACCACCCCCACCGCCCTGTCGGCCAGGTACGAGTGGTGGCGGAACGGCTCCCGGGCGAAGACGTTCGAAAGATGCACCTCGACGTACGGGCGCGCCACTCCCAGCAGCGCGTCCCGCAGGGCGACGCTGGTGTGGGTGTACGCGCCCGCGTTCACCAGGAACCCGTCCACCCTCGTCCCCGCCTCCTGCACGTACGTGACCAGCGCGCCCTCGGAGTTCGACTGCCGCGACTCGACCTCGGCTCCCAGGTGCGCCGCGAGCGAGGCGAGCGCCGCGTCCACGTCGGCCAGGGTCCCGCGCCCGTAGACCTCGGGCTCGCGCGAGCCCAGGAGGTTCAGGTTGGGCCCGTGGACGACAGCGATCCTCAACGCTTCAGGCTCTGGAGCCACGCCTGGAACGACTCCAGGTCCTCCTCCTCGGCGGCCTGCGCCGCGGGCTCGGCGGGCGCCGGCTCCTCGCGCGGGGCCTCCTGCCACTCCGGCGGCGGCGCGACCTCGGCCTCGACCTCGTCCTGCACCTCGCGCGGCGCGAGCGCGCGCGCGAG
>DATABU010000631.1:0-2195 GCA_036259415.1 Longimicrobiaceae bacterium | reverse complement strand
GCGCTCCACGCAGACTGCGACCGGGGTCCCCGCGGGCGCGCCGCGGCCGCGCAGGCGCCGGGCGACGCTGGCCGCCCGCCCGTCCAGCTCGGCATGGGTGAGCGACCCGCCCTCCCAGAGCACCGCCGCCGCGTCCGGCGTCCGGGCGGCCTGCTCGGCCAGGAGCAGGGGGACGGGGGTGTCGCCCGCCCCCTCCGGCGCCGGGCCGGTCCCGCGCTCCGCCAGGCGCCGGGCCTCCCCGTCCGGGAGGAGGGGCAGCCGGGAGAGGGGCCGGCGGGGGTCGGCCGCCACCGAGCCGAGGAGCGTGCGGTACTGCTCCGCCATCCGCGCGGCGGTGGCCGCGTCGAAGAGGTCCGCGCGGAAGCGCAGGCGCCCCGACAGCGCATCGCCCTCCTCCCGCAGCTCCAGCTCCAGGTCGAAGAGCGCAGTCTCCGCCCCCGCGGGAAGCGGCTCCAGCCGCAGCTCCGAGAGCGGCGGCCCGGGCGCGCCCTCCGCGTTCTGGAGTGCGAACATCGCCTGGAAGAGCGGCGTGTGCGAGAGGCCGCGCCCGGGGGCGACCTCCCGGACCAGCCGCTCGAAGGGGAGGTCCTCGTGCGCGAAAGCGCCCAGCGCCGCCTCCCTCACCCGTCCCAGCAGCTCCAGGAACGGCGGGTCGCCTGCGAGGTCGGTGCGGAGCGCCATGGTGTTCACGAAGAAGCCGACGACGCCGTGCAGCTCGGCCCGCCTCCGGTTCGCGACCGGCGTGCCCAGGACGACGTCCTCCTGCCCCGACCAGCGCGAGAGCAGGAGCGCGGCGGCGGCGCGGAGCACCATGTAGAGCGTCGCCCCCTCCCGGCGGGCGAGGGCGCGGAGCGCGCCCGCCGTCTCCCCCTCCACGCGGAAGGCGTGCACCGCACCCCGGCCGCTCACCACCGCCGGGCGGGGACGGTCGGTGGGGAGATCCAGCGCGGGGGGCGCGCCGTCCAGGTGCCGCCGCCACCAGTCGAGCTGCCGGCCGAGGACGTCGCCCTCCAGCCAGCCGCGCTGCCAGGCCGCGAAGTCCGCGTACTGCACCCGCAAAGGTGGCAGCGAGATGCCTTCGTAGAGCGCGAACAGGTCGTGGAAGAGCACCCGCATGCTCCACCCGTCGCTCACCACGTGGTGCATCGCGAGGGTGAGCACGTGCTCCTCCGCCGCGAGCCGCACCAGCGCGGCGCGCAGCACCGGGCCGCGCTCCAGGTCGAAGGGGCGCGCGGCGTCCTCGCGGACCAGCCGCCGCGCCTCGCGTGCGCGGGCCTCCGGCGCGAGGCCGGAGAGGTCGATGGAGGGGAGGCGCACGGGCGCCGCCGGCCCCACCTCCTGCACCGGGCCGCCGGCGGCGGGGTGGAAGGTGGTGCGCAGCGACTCGTGCCGGCGCACCAGCCCGCCCAGCGCCCCCTCCAGCCGGCGCGCGTCCAGCCTCCCCGCCAGGCGCGCCGGGAACGCGAGGTTGTACCCGGCGCCGTCCGGCTCCATCCGGTGCAGGAACCAGAGCCGCTCCTGCGCGAAGGAGAGCGGGACCGGGCCGCTCCGGCCGGCGGAGAGGAGCGGCGGGAGGGCGTCCGCCGCGTCGCAGCCGCGCGCGGCCTCGACCCGCGCGGCCAGGCGCTCCAGGGTGCGCGCCTCGAAGAGCGCTCGCACCGGCAGCTCCACCCCGAGCGCGTCGCGGACCCGCGCCGCCACCTGCATCGCCAGGAGCGAGTGGCCGCCCAGGGCGAAGAAGTCGTCGCGCGCACCCACGCGCTCCACGCCGAGCACCGCGGCCCAGGCGGCGGCGAGCACCTCCTCCGCCGGGGTGCGCGGCGCGACGTACTCCCCCGCCCCGCCGCGGCCCGGGTCGGGCTCGGGGAGCGCGGCCCGGTCCACCTTGCCGTTGGGGGTGGTGGGGAGCGCGTCCAGCACCACGAACGCCGAGGGCACCATGTGCTCCGGGAGGCGCCCGGCGAGCGCGGCCCGGAGCGCCGGCACCAGCTCGTGCAGGCGGCGGCCGGAGCGCGGGTCGCTGGCGTACGACGTCCAGGGGAGCGGCTCCCCGGCTTCCCCGGGGAAGGCGGCCTCGCCGCCCGCGGGCCCGAAGAGCACGTCGAGCGTCCCCGCGGCCCCCGGGCGCACCTCCGCGGCGCGGCCCAGCGCCTCCGCCAGCGCCCACAGCGCCTCCGGGTCCACGCCCGCGCGCC
>DATABU010000630.1:0-6942 GCA_036259415.1 Longimicrobiaceae bacterium | reverse complement strand
GTACGCGGGGACCTCCCCGGGGCGGAACCACCCCTCCAGGTCCACCAGCCCGCCCAGGCCGCGCAGGTCCACGTCGAAGCGGTACGGCTGGCGCCCGCCGCCGCTCAGCCGGACGGGGCCGGTGAGGGGGGAGTTGAAGAGGCCCGGCCGCCCCAGCACGGTCCCGAGCCGGAAGTCGCGCAGCTCCCCGCCTACGTCGAACTGCATCCCGTCTCCCGGGTTGCGCACCCGCCCGCCCAGCGCGAAGGCGCCCCCCTGGTGGGTCAGGTCCACGTCGAACCCGAAGTCCTGCGCGCTCCCCCGCGCCGAGAAGGTCCCGCTGAGCGGCCCCTGCACCGGGTTGCTGGCGGCGAGGATCGCGGAGGAGCGGAACGCCTCCAGCTCGCCGGCCACGTCGAAGCGGAGCGGGTCGCCCGGGAGCACGGTCCCGCGGGTCGCCAGGCGCCCCGCGGGGCCGCGGAGGTCGGCGTCGAACTCCGCGCGCTCGGCGGTGCCGCTGACGCGGAACGGCCCGCTCAGCGTGGCGGTGCGGAAGGGGAGCTGCGGGTAGAGCTGGGTGAGCGTGGCGAGCGCCAGCGGCGCCGCCCGGCCGCTCACCTCGTAGCGGAGCGCGGGGTCGGTGGAGACGCGGGCCGAGAGGTCGGTGATGCGCGTGGGGGGCGCGGTGCCCACCTCGTAGGCGACGGACCCGCCGGTCACCCGCAGGTCGGCGGGGGTGCCGCTGGCCGTCGCGGAGCCCCGCAGCACGCCGCGGAGCATCTCCGCCTGCGCGGGGTCGTCCAGGAGCGGCGCCAGCGCGGCGAGCTGGAGCGGGCGGGCCTCCAGGCGCACCCCGTCCAGGCGGAAGGCGGCGTCGCCCCCCATCGCGACGTTCCCCGCGGCGACGACCACGGAGGGCTCGCCCGTGGCGCCCTCCGGCCGGAAGCTGGCCGTCAGGTCGATGCGCAGCGCGCCCCCGCTCCCCTGCTCGACCGTCTCCAGGCTGGCCACGGTGCCGCGCACCTGCCCCTGGTACGGGATCTCGGCATCCACCAGCGGGTCCAGCGTGGCGAAGTCCAGCGGGTCCAGGACCAGCCGGGTGTCGTAGAAGCTCCACGGGCCGCCCCCGCCCACCGTGGCCGCCAGGCGACCCGCGACCCGCGACTCCGGGGTGGTCACCACCAGGTCGGACGCCCGCAGCGAGGTCCGCCCGCCGGGGAGCGACTCCACGTCCAGCGCGAAGGTGGCCCGCCCCTGCTCGGGGACGCCGAAGCCGAGCCCGCGGAGGTCCGCGAAGTCCAGCGGGCTGGCGCGGAGGCGGAGGTCGTAGAGGATCCGGTCCTCGGCCATGCGGAAGGACCCCGCGCCCGAGAAGGCGGAGCTCTGCGTGCGGAGCCTCTCCACAGCGAAGCGGTAGCGGTCCGGCTCCACCTCCTCGATCCACCCCTCCAGGCCGGCCACGCGCACGTCCGGGTTCACCAGCCGCGCGTCCAGCTCCCCCACCTCCACCCGCAGTCCGCGGTTCCCGCCCACCCGCACCAGGGGCATGCGCGCGTCGATGTCGCGCACCCGGAAGACGCGCATGGCCCGCCCCCCGATCCGCTCCACCGGGGGCCCGCCGCGCGCCGCGAGCCGCACCGCGGCGGTGTCGCCCGGCGCCACCCCCTGCGCGACCAGGGCGCGACCATCGTGCACGGACACGTCGTGGAACATCAGCGGGCGCGCGGCGTCCGCGGACAGCGTGTCGCCCGGGGCGGCGAAGCGGACCTCGTTCCCGTCGGCCTCCACGCGGAACGCCTCGGTCAGGTTCCACTCCCCCCGCGGCGTCTCCACCAGGCGCAGCACGGGCTCGTAGACCTGCAGCCGGTCGAAGTGGATCGGCCCGGTGCCGGCCAGGGCGGTGGAGGCGAACGCGAGGCGCGCCACGGGGGTGTAGACGATGGTGTCGCCCGACGCGCCGAGGATGGCCACGCGGCGGAGCGCCATGCGGACGTTGCCGGCCGCGTCCACGTCCTCCAGCACGAACGCCGAGCGGGGGAGCCGCAGGCGGTTCTCGACCTGCAGGGTCGCCTCGTCGATGCGGGCCTCGCGCACGTACACGAGCACCCCCACCCAGAGGAGGAGGGCGCCGATGAGGAGCCCCGCGAGCGCCAGCCCGGCGCGCTGCGACCCGGAGAGGCGCGCCATCAGAACGCCTGTCCCACCGCGATGTAGATCTGCAGCCGCTTCCAGAAGCTGTCCCGCCGGAAGCGCTCCCCCCGCTCGTCCCTCATGGGGTCGAAGTCGGGGTCGGTCACCACGAGCGAGCCGTCGTCGGCGATGGAGTAGAGCGGCCCGACCGGGGGATTGTAGGCGTTGTACGCCACGTCCACGCGCAGCGGCCCCACCGGCGTGAGGAAGCGCACGCCCGCCCCGGGGGTGAAGCGGAAGCCGGTGGTTCCGACCAGGGTGTCGCCCCGGCTCGCCCACACCCTCCCCCCGTCCACGAACGCCGCCACCCGGAGGTTGTCGCGCAGGACCGGAGAGGGGATGCGCAGCTCCGCCGACCCCACGACCATGCGCGTCCCGCCCGACGCGAAGTCGAACGTCTCGAGCTCCGCCGAGTCGCCCTCCTCCCTCCCCGGGCGCACCGCCTCCAGGTATACCCGGGGCCCGAGGCGGTTCGAGCGGAAGCCGCGCACGCTGTTGGGTCCCCCCGCGTAGAAGAGCCGCTCGGGCGGGATCTCGCTCCCGATCTCCCCCCGGAGGAAGCTCCCCCCCTGCAGCCGGCCGGCGAGCACCCACCCGCGGCGGACCTCCCGGTACGCCGCCGCGTCGCCGAACAGGCGCAGGTAGCGGTCCTCGGAGGCGAGCGCCGCGGTCGCCCAGTCCACGGTGGCGCGCGCCTGGTAGCCCCGGGTGGGGTTCACGTCCGAGTCGGTCCGGTCGCGGATGGCCGACAGAGTGAGGAAGTTGGACCAGCGGCTCTCCTGCAGCGTCTCGACCCGCTCCCGCTCGCACACCTCCAGGGTGAAGCAGAAGAAGATGGGCTGGGCGCGCGTGGAGCCGCGGCTGACGTTCAGCGCCACGGTCGCGAGCGTGCTGGTCGCGACCTCGCGGACCACCGCGACGCGCGCGCCGGTGGAGGTGCGGAGGTAGGTGTTCAGCTCGGACAGGCGCTCGGAGTAGAGGCCGACCGTGGTGCTGGTCTGCGTCCCGAACAGGCGCGGCTGCACGAAGTCGGCGGCGACGCGGTAGTTGAGCACGTTGCCGATGGTGTCGTTCTCCAGCGCGCTGCAGAGGCTCTGCTCGAAGCCCGCCCCCAGCGGCTCGCCCACGCCGATCTTGGAGAGCGAGCCCGTGAGCTCCAGCGTACGCCCCCCGCCCAGGAAGTTGCGGTCCAGGCGCCGGGCCTGCGCGCGGAAGCAGTCCAGGGTGCCGTACCCGCCCGCCACCTCGCCCAGGTACTGCGGCGCCTCCACCACCCGCACGATCACGGTGGCCCGGGCGCTGTCCGGGTCCAGCTGCAGCGTGTCCGGGGCGATCTCCACCGAGGCGAAGTTCACCATCTGGAAGTCGTACAGGTTCAGCTGGCTCCGGTTCAGCTCCGAGGGCCTGAGCACGGCGCCCTCGCGCGTGGCGAGCTGGCGCCGGACCGTCTGCTGACCGAGCCGCTCCGCGCCCAGGATCACCACCGTGTCCACCCGCACCAGCGGGCCGGGAACGGCCTCGTAGCGCACCCGGGCCACGTCGGCGATGGTGTCCAGGTCGTAGTTGCGCAGCACCTGGCCGTACGAGTACCCGCCCTCCAGGAGGCGGCCCAGGATGGTGTCGGCCCCGGCGAGGAAGCCGTTGCGGCGGAACGGGCCTCCCTCCCGGAGGGGGATCCTGCGCTCGATCGACGCCGGCGGCACGATCCCCTCCGTCCCGGCCACCTCCAGCGAGTCCACGGTCACCAGGTCCCCGGGGACGATGGCGAAGCGCACCGCCACCTGGTCCTCCCCGGCGTTCTCCACCGCGGGAGTGACGCGCGTCCCGTAGTAGCCGTGGTCGCGGTGGAGGAGCTGGATGCGGGCGACGTCCTGCTGCAGCGTCTGCAGGTCCAGCAGGTTGGTCTCCCTGCCGAGCCCGAAGGGGCAGATGGGGAGCACGAACAGCTTGCAGCTGCTGGGCCGGGTGCTGACGACCGCGCGGAGCGTGTCGCCGGGCACCACCACCTCGCCCGCGAAGTCCACGCTCGCGACCTCCTTGCCCGCGAACTCGGCGAAGCCGGGGTACGGCCCGGAGGCAGGCGCGCTGGAGACGCACGCGGCCAGCGCCGCTGCGAGGCAGGCGCACAGGACGCGCGCGGCGCGGCGGAGGGGCGCGGGGAGTCCGGGCTCGGTCTGGGTCTGCATTCGGTGTGGTGACGCGTGGACGGTCGGCGAGCCCCGGAAACAGATGCCAGCCGCAACCGCAGCTGATCGCGCATGCCGCGTGCCATGCGCGGAAAGGCCCGTGCTGCCTAGAGCACCAGGGTGTCGCGGGGCGCGTCCGCCGGGACCAGCAGGGTGTCGCGCGGCCCGCGCCGCGGCGCGGGCGCGGGCTCCTCGCGCGCCGGGGGAGCGGCCGCCTCCTCGACCACCGCGGGCGCCGCGCCGGTGAGGGCGTCCTCGACGGCCCGCAGGGCACGGTCGGCGGCCCGCGAGGCCCAGTCCTCCACCCCCACGCCGAGCTCCTCCAGCCTGCGGCGGATCCACCCCTCGATCCCCCCGCCGTAGGGTGCGCCGCGCGGGCAGACTTCGTCCGGGACGGCGTGGCGGAGGAACGCTTCCCTGTAGGTCTCCCCGCCGGCGCGGCACCCCGGGGCGAGCACGGCGCCGGTGGCGGCCACCACGTCCCGCTCCACCACCCCGCGCGGGGGCTCCCACTCCTCCGGGGCGCCGCCGGGGGCGGCGGCCATGATCCGCCCCCAGACCGGCGCGGCCAGCGTCCCGCCGGAGGCGTCGCGCACGATGGGGCGCGGCCGGTCGAACCCGATCCACACCGCGCCCACGTGCCGGGGGGTGAACCCCACGAACCAGGCGTCGGCGCCGTCGTTGGTGGTCCCCGTCTTCCCCGCCGCCGGGCCCCGCAGCCCCTCCACCCGCGCGCGGCGGCCGGTCCCGCGGTCCACCGCGTCTCGGAGCATGTCGGTGACCACGTAGGCGACCGCCGGGTCCAAGACCTCGCGCCGGCGCGGGCCCGGCTCCCAGAGCACGGTGCCGTCCGGGGCCTCCACCCGGGTCACCCAGCGCGGCTCGGCGCGGTCGCCCAGGGTGGCGAAGGCGGTGTACGCCGCCGCCAGCTCCACCGGCCGCACCGCCGACGCGCCGATGGCGATGGAGGGCTGCTCCGCGATGGGGGTGGCGATCCCCATGCGGCGGGCCAGGGAGCGGACCCGGTCCAGCCCCGCGCGCTCGGCCAGCAGCACGGCCGAGGTGTTGACCGACTCGCGCAGCGAGCGCCGCACCGACACCGGCCCGCGGAAGCGCCCGTCGTAGTTGCGCGGCTCCCACACCTCGCCCCCGGGGAGGACGCGGCGGAGCGGCGCGTCCTCCAGCCGCTCGGTGGGCGGGATCCCCGCGTCCACCGCGGCGGCGTAGACGAAGGGCTTGAAGGCCGACCCCGGCTGGCGGAACCCTCCCAGCATGCGGTCGAAGGCGGACTCCGCGAAGTCGCGCCCGCCCACCAGCGCCAGCACGTCCCCCGTCCGGGCCTCGACGACCGTGGCGGCGCCCTGGAGGTAGGGCGTCTCCGGGCTCCCCGGCCGGAAGTCCGCCCGGCGGGGGGCGTCGAGCCGCCCGAACGCCCCCGCCTCGATGCGGTCGAGCTGCCGCTCCATCTCGCGCTCCGCGGCCGTCTGGAGGCGCGGGACCAGCGGGGTGTGGATGCGCAGCGAGCGCCCGTACAGCTCCTCGCCGAAGCGAGCCTCCATCACCCGGCGGACCTGCTCCACGTAGTAGGGCGCCCGCCGCCGCTTCCGCTCCGGCTCGCGGCGCGCCAGGCGCGGCTCCGCCCGCTTCGCCGCCGCCGCCTCGCCCGCGGAGACCAGGCCCTGCTCCGCCATGAGGCCCAGCACCAGGTCGCGCCGCGCGACGGCGCGGGCGCGGTGCTTCCGCGGGTTGTAGTGCGTGGGCGCCTTGGGGAGCCCCGCCAGCAGCGCCGCCTCGGAGAGCTCCAGCTGGCGCGCGCTCTTCCCGAAGTAGACGCGCGCCGCCGACTCGATCCCGTAGACGCCCTCGCCGAAGTAGATGTGGTTCAGGTAGAGCTGGAGGATCTCCTCCTTGCTCAGCCGGTCCTCGATCTCCCGCGCGACGCGGATCTCCAGGAGCTTGCGGCGCGGGGAGCGGTCCGCCGCGGGGAGCCGGTCCGGGAAGACGTTGCGCGCCGTCTGCATGGTGATGGTGCTCGCCCCCTGCGCCCGCGCCCCCGGACGCAGGTTGCGCAGCATCGCGCCGGCGAAGCGCCTCCAGTCCACGCCGTGGTGCCGGTAGAAGCGCCTGTCCTCCACCGCCACGAACGCCGCCGGGACGTACGCGGGCAGGGCCGAGAGCCGCACCACCTCCCAGCGGTGCGGGCTCAGCTCCGCGAGCACGCCCCCGCGGGCGTCGTACACGACGGGCGCGCCCCCGGGCTGGAACGCGGCCAGCCGCGCCACCGACGGGCACCCCCGCAGCCCGCACCGCTCCCACCCGAACCCCGCCAGGAAGCCGAGGAGCGCCAGCGCCCCGGCGATCGCCAGGCGCCCCATCCGCCGCCCCCACACCGCGGCGATCCCCCGCCGCGCCGCCCGGAACGGAGCGGCGAGCGCCTGGCGGTCGCGGCGCACCGAGTCGCGCAGGCCGCCCCGCAGCGCCCCGCCCGGGTCCGCCCGGAGCGCGCGCCACCGGTCCCGCGCCCGCGAGAGCGGGCCGGCTCGGTACTGGTTGCGGACGGGCTCCCGGTCGGGCACGGCTGCGCGGG
>DATABU010000629.1:0-2762 GCA_036259415.1 Longimicrobiaceae bacterium | reverse complement strand
GACTGCGCCACGGGGAGCGGCCAGGCTGCGCTCGGGCTGGCGGAGCACTTCGCGCGGGTGGCGGCGACCGACGCCAGCGCCGAGCAGGTGGCCCACGCGCAGCCGCACCCGCGGGTGGAGTACCGCGTCGCCCCGGCGGAGCGGTGCGGGCTTCCCGGCCGCTCCGCGGATCTGGTGACGGTTGCGCAGGCGCTGCACTGGTTCGACCTCCCGGCCTTCCACCGCGAGGCGCGCCGCGTCCTCCGCCCGGGCGGGCTGCTGGCGGCGTGGGGCTACGGCAACCCCGTCCTGCCGGACGCCGCGCTCGACGACGTCCTCGCGGACTTCTACGACCGTGTGGTCGGCCCGTACTGGCCGCCGGAGCGGCGGCTGCTCCTGGAGGGCTACGCCTCCGTCCCCTTCCCCTTCCGCGAGACCCCGGCGCCCCCGCTCGCCATCGAGGCCGACCTCACCCTGCAGGAGCTGGCGGGCTATCTCCGCACCTGGTCAGCGACGAGCCGGTACGTCGCCGCGCACGGGGCGGACCCGGTTGTCGCGCTGCTGGCCGAGCTGCGCCCCGGCTGGGGCGACCCCGCCACGGCCCGGCGCGTCCGCTGGCCGCTCGCGGTGCGCGCCGGCTACGCCGACGCGGAGTAGACCGGATGGCCGCCCCGAACACCCCCGTCTGGGACGACGGCGCCTGGCCCGGCCTCCCCCGCCTGGAGGGCAGGGTGGAGGCCGACGTGTGCGTGGTCGGCCTGGGCGGCTCCGGGCTGGCCTGCGTGGGAGAGCTGCTGGAGCTGGGCGCGAGCGTCGTGGGGGTCGACGCGGGGCCGGTGGCGGGGGGCGCCGCGGGACGGAACGGGGGCTTCCTGCTGGCGGGGAGCTACCACTTCCACCACGACGCGGTCCGGATGTACGGCCGGGAGCGCGCCCTCGGCATCTACCGTCTCACCCTGGAGCAGCTGGACCGCATGGCCGCCGAGACGCCGGAGGCGGTGCGGCGCGTCGGCTCGCTGCGCGTGGCGTCCTCGCCCGGGGAGGAGGAGGACTGCCGCGCCCAGCTCGCCGCCATGCGCGCAGACGACCTCCCCGCCGAGCCGTACGAGGGGCTGGAGGGACGCGGGCTGCTGATCCCCACCGACGGCGCCTTCAACCCGCTGCTCCGCTGCCGCATGCTCGCGCGGCGCGCCCTGGAGCGAGGCGCCCTGCTCTTCGAGCGATCCCCCGCCCTGGCGGTCTCCGGGACGGAGGTGGCGACGCCGCGGGGGACCGTCCGCTGCGGCCGGGTGGTCGTGGCGGTGGACGGCCGGCTGGAGGCCGTGCTCCCCGAGCTGGGCGGCCGGGTGCGCACGGCGCGCCTGCAGATGCTCGCCACGGCGCCCACGGACGAGGTGCACGTCCCGCGCCCGGTGTACGCCCGCTGGGGGTACGAGTACTGGCAGCAGCTCCCGGACGGCCGCATCGCCCTGGGCGGCTTCCGCGACCGCGCGGGGGGCGCGGAGTGGACGCACGGCGCGGAGCCGTCGGCGCCGGTGCAGGAACTGCTGGAGCGCTTCCTCCGCGAAGGGATCGGGGTGCGCGCCCCGGTGACGCACCGCTGGGCCGCGTCGGTGGGGTACTCGGCGGACGGGCTCCCCGTGCTGGAGGAGGTGCGCCCCGGGGTGGTCGCGGTCGGGGCGTACAGCGGCACGGGGAACGTGGTCGGCGCCCTCTGCGGCCGGGCTGCGGCGCAGCTCTCCGTGCTCGGCGGCTCCGGGATCGCCCGCGCCTTCGCCGCGCAGGACGGCGCGGAGCCGGCCGCGGCGCGCCGCCCGTGAGCGGGGGACGCGCGCTGCGGGCCGTGCGGGCGCCGCTGTCGTTCCTGGCGCGCTGGAACCTGCTGCTGGCGCTGGGGATGACGGCGTTCACGGCGGCGATCCAGGCGCTCGCCGGGACCCGGCCCGAGCCGCTCGCCCCGCTGGTCGTCTTCCTGACGCTGTACTCCATCTACACCGTGGACCGCGTGGCGGACTCCGGCGCGGACGCGCTCACGCACCCGGAGCGGGCGAGCTTCTCCCGCACCAACGCGCGCCTCATGCGCCGCACGGCCATCGCCGCCTACGCCCTGGCGCTCGCCGCGGCGTGGGCGCACGCCGGCCCGCGGGGGACGGCGGCGGCCCTCCTCCCGCTCGGCGCGGTCCTGCTCTACAGCTTCCCCTTCCTCCCCCCGCGCCTCGCCCGCCGCGCCGGCTTCTCGCGCCTCAAGGAGGTGCTGGTCCTGAAGAACGTGGTGGTCGCCGCCACGCTCGCCGCGACCGCCACGCTCCAGGTGGCGCTGGGCGGCGCGCACGCCCCCGCCGCGCGCGCGACCCTCGCCGCGGCGGGGGCGTTTCTCTTCGGGCGCTGGTGGATCAACTCGCTGACGTTCGACTTGCGGGACGAGGAGGGCGACCGCGCCAACGGAATCCGCACGGTGCCAGTCGTGCTGGGCCGGACGCGCACTCTCCGCCTGCTGCACGGCGGCAACGCGCTGGTGGGTGCCGCCACGCTGGCGGCGCCCCTGCTGCTCCCGCTGCGCCCGGAGTTCGCGCTGCTCGCCTGGAGTTCCGTGTACGCCTGGGCCTACCTGCGCGCCCTGGGCGCGGGCGGCGACCCGCACTTCCTGTGCGACGTGGTGGCGGACGGCGAGCTGCTGGTGCTGGCGGCCGTGGTCCTGCCGGCGGCCCTCTGAGCGGGGCGCGCCGGCGCGGGCAGCCGGGCCGGACGCGAACGCGCGCGGGCCCGGGAGCACTCCCCGGGCC
>DATABU010000628.1:0-5079 GCA_036259415.1 Longimicrobiaceae bacterium | reverse complement strand
CCGACCATCCACGCCCGGCGAAGCAGGACTTCGCAGGCGCGTCGCTGAACGTGGAGCTGGACGAGGAGCTGACCGAGGCGCTCAAGACGCTGTCGCAGCGTCACGGCACCACGCTGTTCATGACGCTGCTCGCCGGATGGGCGGCCGTGCTCTCCCGCCTCTCGGGGCAGGACGACGTCGTCGTCGGCACCCCCACCGCCAATCGCGGCCGCGCGGAGGTGGAGGAGCTGATCGGCTTCTTCGTCAACACGCTGCCGGTGCGCGTGGACCTCTCCGGCGCGCCCACGGTGGCGGAGGCGCTGGGGCGCGTGAAAGCGCGCGCGCTGGAGGCGCAGCAGAACCAGGACATCCCCTTCGAGCAGGTGGTGGAGCGCGTCCGCCCCACGCGCAGCCTGGCGCACACCCCGCTCTTCCAGGTGACGTTCGCCTGGCAGAACGCGCCGGGGGGAAGTCTGGAGCTGCCGGGGCTGACACTGGAACCGCTGGACCCGGCGGACTCCGGGGGCTCGCCGTCGCAGGCGAGCGCGAAGTTCGACCTCTCGCTGGCGCTCGGGGAGGATGCCGGGCGGATCGCGGGGATGGTGGAGTACGCCACCGCCCTGTTCGAGCGGGAGACGGTGGAGCGCTGGCTCGGCTACCTGCGGCGGGTGCTGGAAGGGATGGTGGCGGACGAGCGGGGGAGCGTGGAGCAGTTGGAGCTGCTCTCCGCGGCCGAGCGGCGCATGGTGGTGGAGGAGTGGAACGCCACCGGCGCCGCGTTCCCCGCCGGCGCGTGCGTCCACGAGCTCTTCGAAGCCCAGGTGGAGCGCACGCCCGGCGCGGAGGCGGTGGCGTTCGAAGGAGAGCGTCTCACCTACGCGGAGCTGAACGCGCGGGCGAACCGGCTGGCGCACCACCTCCGCGCCCTGGGCGTGGGGCCGGACGTGCGCGTGGCGGTGTGCGTCGAGCGGTGGATGGAGACGGTGGTCGCGCTGCTGGCGGTGCTGAAGGCCGGCGGCGGCTACGTCCCGCTGGACCCCGCGCATCCGGAGGACCGCCTTCGCTACCTGCTGGACGACAGCGCGCCCGCCGCGCTGCTGACGCGGGCGCCGCTCGCCGCGCCCTTCGCCGGCGCCGGGGTGCCGGTCGTCGACCTGGGCGACCACGCGGCGTGGGATGCGCATCGCGCGTCCAACCCCGACCGGGCCGGGGTGGGGGCGTGGCCGGAGCAACTGGCGTACGTCATCTACACCTCCGGGTCCACGGGGAGGCCGAAGGGCGTGCTGGTGCAGCACGGCTCGCTCGTCAGCCTGCTGGCCGTCACCCGCGCGGCGTTCGGCGCGGGCCCGGGCGACGTGATGCCGGCGCTGGCGTCGAGCGCCTTCGACATCTCCCTCTTCGAGCTCCTCCTCCCGCTCGTCTCGGGCGCGGCGGTCCGCATGGTCGCGAGCGCGCGGGTGATGGACGCCCGCGCGCTCGTGGGCGAGATCGCGGACGCCACGCTCCTGCACGCCGTCCCCGCGCTGATGCGCGAGATCGCGCTGGTCGAGCGCCAGGCGCCCAGCCTGGTCCGCCTCCGCGGCACCTTCGTGGGCGGCGACCAGGTTCCCGCCGACCTGCTGGCGGAGATGAGCGCCGCCTTCCCGGCCGCGCGGACGCACGTCCTCTACGGCCCCACGGAGGCGACGATCCTGGCCTCCACGCACGCGGTGCCGGCGGACGGCGCGGTCGCCGGGCACCCGATCGGCCGGCCGATGGGGAACGTGCGCCTCTACGTCTGCGACGCGTTCGGCGATCCGCAGCCGGTCGGCGTCGCCGGCGAGCTGCTGATCGGCGGGATGGGCGTCGCGCGCGGCTACCTGGGCCGTCCCGCGCTCACCGCGGAGCGCTTCGTCCCCGATCCGTTCTCCGCCGTCCCTGGCGCGCGGCTGTACCGGAGCGGCGACCGTGCGCGATGGAAGGATGGTGCCGTTCTCGAGTTCCTGGGACGCACCGACTTCCAGGTGAAGATCCGCGGCTTCCGCATCGAGCCGGGCGAGATCGAGGCGCGGCTCCGCGAGCACCCGGCGGTGCGCCAGGCGGCGGTGCTGGCGCGGGAGGACGCCCCGGGGGAGAAAAGGCTGGTCGCCTACGTCGTCGGCGAGGCCGAGGCCGACGCGCTGAGGGCGCACCTCGACGCCTGTCTGCCGGCGTACATGGTGCCGGCGTCGTACGTACGGCTGGAGGCGCTTCCGCTCACGAGCAACGGCAAGCTGGACCGCGGGGCGCTCCCGGCGCCGGACGGCGCGGCGTACGCGGGCCGCGGCAAGGAGCCGCCGCGCACCCTGACGGAGCAGGTGCTGGCGGAGATCTGGACCGAGGTGCTGGGGGTGGAGCGGGTGGGCCGGCGCGACCACTTCTTCGACCTGGGCGGCCACTCCCTGCTCGCCGTCCGGCTGGTGAGCCGGGTGCGCGAGGCGCTGAACCCCGCGGCGACGGTGGACGACGTGTTCGCGCACCCGACGCTCTACGATCTCGCGGCGCGGCTGCAGGGGGACGGCGCGTGGTTCGGCACCAACCACGCCATCCCGGTCAGGGAGACCGGCTCCGAGCGCCCCCTGTTCGTGGCGCACGACGCGGTGGGGATCGTCTTCTACGGGCAGATCCTCCGTTCGTACCTGGACGCGGAGATCCCCGTCTACGCCCTGCCGGGGCCGCTCAACGACACCGACGAGCTCGGCTCCCTGGACGACCTGGTGACCCGGCTGGTGCGGATGGTGACGGAGGTGCAGCCGGAGGGGCCGTATCGCCTGGCGGGGTGGTCGGCGGGCGGGGTCTTCGCCTACGCGGTGGCGGAACGGCTGGTCGCGACGGGACGGGCGGTGGAGTTCGTCGGGCTGCTGGACACCTCCCACCCCGCCGTCCTGAAGAATCACGACTCGCCGCGGGCGCGGCAGTTCTCGGTGCTGGACCTGCTGGCCCGGGACAGCGGCATGACGCCGGCGACGCCCGAGTCGCTCCGCGCGCTGAAGGACGATACCGAGGGCCTGGACCTGCCGGCCTTCATCGCCACGTGCAAGGCGCGGGGGCTCCTTCCCGAAACGGTCACCGTGGCCCGGGCCGAGCAGGTGGAGAGCCGGATCGCCCTCCTCAAGCGCAGCCATGCGGAGTTCGTCCCCGGGCCGCTCCCGGTCCCCGTCCACCTCTTCTGCAGCGACGATGCGACGGACGACCCGTACCGCGGCTGGCGAGACATGCCGGGGGGCGCTCCGTTGCGGCTGGAGCGCGTTCCGGGTACGCACCACACGATGTGGAAGAAGGGGAACGTGGAGGTGCTGGGGGCGGTGTTCTCCCGCGCGATCCGCGCGTCCGCCGCAGGCGGGGGCTGAGGCTCGGCGGGTATGCCGCCCGCCGGGTGAAGCCGCTCCGCTCCCGAAGCACCTGTCCCGAAAAGAACCGGCCGATGAACATCGACCTCGCACGGACGCGGAACCTCTCTCCCGAAGAGAAGAGGGCACTTCCGGAGTCCCTGCTCCGGAATGAGCCCGCCGGATCCGCGCGCGTTCCACACACCCGATTCACCGGGGTACCCAGGTCATGAACTCCGTCGCGGCACTCAGCGAACTGACACCGGCCCAGCGCCGGGAGCTCCTGAAGATGGCGCGGGCCCGCGACCTGGTGCGGGACCGGTCGGAGCTCCCGCCGATCGAGCCCGCCGCCCGGGAGGGCCGGCTGCCGCTGTCGTTCGCGCAGGAGCGGCTCTGGTTCATCGACCGGCTGGAGCCGGGAAGCGCCGTCTACAACATCCCCGTGGCATGGCGCCTGGGGGGGGCGCTGGACGAGGCGGCGCTGGAGCGCGCGCTGGGCGAGATCGTCCGCAGGCACGAGGCGCTGCGGACGGTCTTCGCCGAGGTGGACGGCTCGCCGGTGCAGGTGATCGCGCCCTTCGGCGCCTTCGCCCTGCCAGTGGAGGACCTGTCGGGGCTGAACGAGGCGCATCGCGAGGCGGCGCTCGGGCGGCGCGCCGGAGAGGAGGCGCGGCGGGCGTTCGACCTCACGGCGGGCCCGCTCTTCCGTGCGGCGCTGCTGCGGCTGGGCGCCGAGGAGCACGTGCTGCTGCTCTCGGTGCACCACATCGTCAGCGACGGGTGGAGCATGGGGGTGCTCTACCGGGAGCTGTCGGCGCTGTACGCGGCGTACCGCGAGGGGCGGACGTCGCCGCTGCCGCCGCTGAGGGTGCAGTATGCCGACTACGCCGTGTGGCAGCGCGCGCACCTTCGGGACGGTGTCCTGGAGGGGGAGCTGGCGTACTGGCGGGAGCGGCTCGCGGGCGCACCCGCGCTGCTGGAGCTTCCCACCGACCATCCGCGCCCGGCCGTGCAGACGCACCGGGGGGCGCACGAGCGGACCGAGCTTCCTCGCGAGCTGCTGGAGCGGTTGCAGGCGCTGGGACGGAGCGAGGGCGCGACGCTGTACATGACGCTGCTGGGCGCCTTCCAGGTGCTGCTGTCGAAGTACAGCGGGAGCGAGGACGTCGTCGTGGGCAGCCCGGTCGCCGGGCGGACGAGGAAGGAGGTCGAGGGGACGATCGGCTTCTTCGTCAACACCGTGGTGCTGCGGACCGATCTCTCGGGAGACCCGAGCTTCCGCGAGGTGCTGCGGCGGGCGCGGGAGGTCACGCTCGGCGCGCACGAGCACCAGGAGGTGCCCTTCGAGCGCCTGGTGACCGAGCTGCAGCCGGAGCGGTCCCTGAGCCACACGCCGCTCTTCCAGGTGCTGTTCACGCAGCAGAATGCCGTGAGCCGGGGAGTCGCTCTGCCCGGGCTGGAGGTGAGCGAAGTCGGAGCGGAGCTCGCGAGCGCCAAGTTCGATCTCTCCCTGATGGTCAAGGCGACCGCCCAGGGCCTGCGTGTCGGACTGAACTACGGCACGGACCTCTTCGAGCGCAGCACGGTCCAGCGGATGCTCGGCCACCTGGAGCGGGTGCTGGAGCAGGTCGCCGCGGACGCGGACGTGCGGCTCTCGCAGCTGGAGCTGCTCGGCGAGGCGGAGCGCGCGCTCGTGCTGGAGGCGTGGAGCCGGGCCGAAGCGGAGTATCCGGCGGACCGGTGCATCCACGAG
>DATABU010000627.1:0-10000 GCA_036259415.1 Longimicrobiaceae bacterium | reverse complement strand
CAGGCTGAGAGCCTGCTTCAGCCTGCGTGAGGGATGCGAGCCCGAAGGGGCGAGACCCGCGCAGTTTGCGGGGCTCGCCTCCGTAGGGCACGGTTTTATCGTGCCCTACGGAGCCGCAGCCCGACCCGAGCGCCAGCGAGGGGCACGCCCAACCCAGTCAGTCCAGACCGAGACGACGGCATGGAAGTCCAGATCTTCGGCACCAAGAAGTGCAAGGACACGCAGAAGGCCCTGCGCTTCTTCAAGGAGCGCCGCGTCAAGACCCACTTCGTGGACCTGTCGCAGCGCGCCGCCTCGCAGGGCGAGCTGAAGCGCTTCGCCCAGAAGTTCGGCGCGGAGGCGCTGCTGGACCGCGAGGGGAAGCGCTTCCGCGAGCGCGGCCTGCACGTGGCGCACGTCCCCGAGGCTCGCATCCTCCCGCTGCTGGAGGACGACCCGGGGCTCCTGCGCACCCCGCTGCTGCGCGCCGGCAGCCTGCTCTCGCTGGGGTGGGACGAGGCGGAGTGGCGGGAGCGCCTGAAGCAGGCGGCGTCGTGAGGATCGTGGGGGGGAAGTGGGCGGGGCGGCACCTGACCTCGCCGGCGGACCGCCGCGTCCGCCCGACGGCGGAGGGGGTGCGCGACGCCTGGATGAAGCTGCTGGAGACGCAGCTGGAGGGCGCCAGGGTCGTCGACCTGTTCGCCGGCACGGGGGCGCTGGGGCTGGAGGCGCTCTCGCGGGGGGCGCGCTACGCGGACTTCGTGGAGGACCGCCCCGCCAGCCTGCACGCGCTGAAGGCCAACGTGGCGGCGCTGCGGGTGCGGGAGCGGGTCCGCATCTTCAAGAAGGACGCTCTCCGCTTCGCCGCGGCGCTGGAGCCCGGGAGCTACGACGTGGCCTTCGCCGACCCGCCCTACGGCTCGCGGATGCTGGACCGGCTGATCGAGGGATGGCGGGAGCGGCCCTTCGCCCCGCTCCTGGCGGTGGAGCACGCCGCCGACCACGTGCTCCCGTCCGGCGGCCGGCGCTACGAGATGGAGGAGACCACCGCGGTCACCCTGTACCGCGCGCCGCGGAGGGCGGCGCCTGCCCCCTCCGCGTCCGATGCCGAAGCCGACCGTGACTGACGACCTGCGCATCCGCCCCGCGGCCCCCGGCGACGCGGACGCCTTCCTGGCGCTGGTGGACGCCCTCGCCGACTACGAGAAGCTGGACCGCCCCACCCCCGAGGCCCGCGAGCGCCTGCTGGCGGACGCCTGGGGGCCCCGGCCGCGCATCCGCGTGCACCTGGCGCAGCTGCGGGGACGCCCCGTCGCCTACACCATCACCCTGGACACCTACTCGTCGTTCCTGGCGCTCCCCACGCTCTACCTGGAGGACCTGTTCGTGCTCCCGGAGGCGCGGCGGCACGGGGTGGGCTCGGCCTTCTTCCGCTTCCACGCGGGGGAGGCGGCGCGCGGGGGGTACGGGCGCATGGAGTGGCAGGTCCTGGACTGGAACCGGCTCGCCATCGACTTCTACGAGAAGCTGGGCGCCCGGCGGATGGACGACTGGTACACGTACCGCCTGACGGCGGAGCAGCTCCGGACCATCGCGGAGGGGTGAGTGGATGCAGACGGACGTGAACGGGGTCTCGCTGCGGTACGACGTGCGGGGCGACGGCGAGCCCGTCCTCTTCCTGCACGGCTTCCCCTTCTCGGGGGCGCTCTGGGAGCCGGTGCTGGAGCGCCTCGGCGAGGGCGTCCGCGCGATCGTGCCGGACCTGCGCGGGATGGGCGGGAGCGCGGCGACCGCAGTCGCGGAGATGGAGGACTACGCGGCGGACGCCGCGGCGCTCCTGGAGCTGCTCGGCGAGACGCGGCCCGTGGTCGTGGTGGGGATGTCGATGGGGGGCTACGTCGCGCTGGCCTTCGCTCGCCTGTACCCGGAGCGGGTGCGCGCCCTGGCGCTGGTGGACACCCGCGCCGGGCCGGACACCGCGGAAGCCGCCCGGGGCCGGCACGAGACCGCGGACCGGGTGCTGCGCGAGGGGAGCGGCGTCCTCGCCGACGCCATGGCGCCGAAGCTGTTCGCGCCCTCGGCCCCGGAGGCGCTGCGCGCCCGCTGGCGGGAGGTCATGGCGGCGACCCCGCGGGTGGGCGCCGCCGCCGCGCTCCGGGCCATGGCCGGGCGCCCGGACTCGTCGGACACGCTTCGGGACTTCCGGCGTCCCGTGCTGGTGGTGGTCGGGGAGGAGGACGCCGTCACCCCCCCGGAGGAGGCCCGGCGCATGGCGGAGGCGGCCGGCGGCGCCCCCGTGGAGGTGGTCCCCGGCGCGGGGCACATGACGCCGGTGGAGCAGCCGGAGGCGCTGGCCGCGGCGCTGCGGCGCTGGCTGGTCGCCCTGCCGCCCCCCGGCGTGGTCGGCTGACGCTGGCTCAGCCCTCCCGGCTCTCCCGCTCCAGGATGCGGGCCTTCCGCTCCGCGCCCCAGCGGTAGCCGCCGGGTGCGCCGTCGCCGCGGACCGCGCGGTGGCAGGGGATCACCAGCGCGACGGGGTTGCTGGCGCACGCCCGGCCCACCGCGCGGGCGGCGCCGGGGCTCCCCACCGCGGCGGCGATCTCGCCGTAGCTGCGGGTGCTCCCCGCGGGGATCTCGCGGAGCGCCCGCCACACGCGCCACTGGAAGGCGGTGGCCCGCACGTCCAGCGGCAGCTCCGGGGCGGGGGCGCGGCCCTCCGCGGCTTCCACCACGGCGCGCACCCACCCGTCCAGCTCCCCGCCGGCGGGCTCCAGCTCCGCGTCCGGCAGCTCCCGCCGCAGCTCGTCCAGCAGCTCCCCGTCCCCGTCGCCGAGCGCCACCCGGCACACCCCGCGCTCCGTGGCCGCCACCAGCAGCCGCCCCAGCGCGCAGGGCACCACGGCCCAGCGCACCCGCACGCCCCGTCCCCCCCGCCGGTAGGCGGCCGGCGTCATCCCCAGCCGCGCCCCGGCGTCCTCGTAGACCCGGCTCCCGGAGCCGTACCCCGCCCCGAAGCCGGCGCGGGTGACGCTCTCTCCCTCCCGCAGGCGCTCGCGGAGCCGCTCGGCGCGGCGTGCGGCGGCGTACTCCCGCGGGGAGACGCCCACCAGCCGCTTGAAGACCCGCTGCAGGTGGTGCGGGCTCATGGCGGCCACGCGCCCCAGCTGCTCCAGCGTGGCGCCCTCTTCCGGGTGCGCGTCCAGGTACTCCCGGGCGCGCCGCACCGACTCCTCCGCGGGCGAGGGGCGCTCCCCGCGCGGGCGGCAGCGGCGGCACTCGCGGTAGCCGGCCGCCTCCGCCCCGTCCGGGGTGGGGAAGAACGCCACGTTGTCGCGCCGCGGCCGGCGCGAGGGGCACGAGGGGCGGCAGTACACGCCGGTGGTCGCCACCGCGTACACCAGCCGCCCGTCCCACGCCGCGTCGCGCGTCCGCACCGCCTCCCACGCCGCCGCGTCGTCCGTCGTCGCCGCCGTCAGGGTCGCAGCTCGCATCGTCTCCCTCCGTGTGCCGTGTCCGCCTTCCACGGATTGCAAGGTATGCGGAGAGCCGGCGCGCGGGCCACCCGGATCGTGCGCTCGAATCCCGCGTCCCCTTTCGCCGGGGCCGCACGTCCGGGAGATTGGGGGCCGACCCCGACCCGGAGAACGCCGTGAGCCCCACCCCGTCCCCCGCGACCCGCCGCCGCGACGCGGCCCTCCCCGACCCGGAGGCCGTGGCGCACCTGCGCGCCGCCGACCCCGTGCTGCGCGGGGTGATCGACCGCGTGGGCCCGTTCGAGGCCGCCATGGAGCGCGACCTCTGGTGGGCGCTGGTGGACGCCATCGCCAGCCAGCAGCTCTCGGTGAAGGCCGCGGCCACCATCGTGGGGCGCCTGCACGCGCTGGGAGAGGGCGGCGCGCCGCCGGGCCCCGAGCAGCTGCTCGACGCCCCCGACGAGACGCTCCGCGGCGCCGGCCTCTCCCGCGCCAAGACGACGTACGTGCGCGACCTGGCCGCGCGCTGGCTGGACGGGCGGCTGCGGCGGGACGAGATCCCCGGTCTCCCCGACGAGGAGGTGATCGCCACGCTCACGCAGGTGAAGGGGATCGGGCGCTGGACGGCGGAGATGGTGCTGATCTTCTGCCTGGACCGGCCGGACGTGCTCCCCGTGGACGACCTGGGGATCCGCGTGGCGGCGCAGCGCTGGTACGGGCTGCCGGAGCGCCCCGGACGGGACGAGCTGGAGCGAATCGCGGAGCCGTGGCGCCCCTTCCGCACCCTGGCCTCGCGCTACCTCTGGCGCAGCCTGAACGCCACGCCCCTGGCCGGCCCCCCGGGGTGACCGGCACGCTGGCACGATGCTTGATACCGGAATGGGAAGGCCACGACGAAGTGGTTGGCGGGCAACCGATTATGCTCACGCGACGGGGCGTCCTCAGGGACGCCCTTTTGCATTCCCAGGAGGTGGACCATGCGGCCGCTCCGCACCAGCGCCTTCGCTGTCCTCGCGGTGATGCTCACCGCCGGGGCGTGCGCCCCCGCCACGAGCGCGGGCACCGGCGAACTGATCCCCGGCGAGCTGTACCCGACCCGCGAGTCGCCGGTCGTGCGCGTCACCAACAACAACTGGTCCACCATGACCCTGTACGCGGTCCGCGGCACCTCGCGCTTCCGCCTGGGGATGGTGAACAGCATGGGGAGCGCCGTGTTCCGGCTCCCGCCCTCGCTCGCGGCGGGGGCGAGCGGGCTCCGGCTCCTGGCGGACCCGCTCGGGGGCAGCGGGAGCTACCTGACCCCGGCGCTCCAGGTGAACCCGGGCGAGGAGGTGAGGCTGGACCTCCAGAACCACCTGCCCATCTCCAGCTACAGCATCTTCGCGAGGCGCTAGGAGCCACTTGTTCCCGCGCGGGGAAGCTGTACCTTGTGGCACCCGAGTGACGGGCCGTCTCCCGACGCAGGAAGGGCCGCCGAGTGCCGACGCTGGATGCGCTGATCGAACGTCTCCCGGACCGTCCCGACCCGGGGGAGCTGCTCGCGGGCTTCGTCCCGCCGCCCCGCTTCGCGGAGAAGCGGTTCGAGGACTACGTCCCGGACCCCCGCTTCCCCTCGCAGCGGGCGGCCGTGGAGCGCCTGCGCGGGGTGGCCGCCTCGCTGCACGCGGGCTCGCTGGACGGGTGGATGCGCCGGGTGCGCGCCGTGGTGGGGCGGGGGACGCCGCGCGGGGGCGGCACCTACCTGGACGGCGGCTTCGGGGTGGGGAAGACGCACCTCCTGGCCGCGCTCTGGAACGCCGCGCCCGAGCCCCGGGCGTACCTCAGCTTCGACGAGCTGGTGTACACCATCGGGCTCCTGGGGGTGGGCGGGACGCGCGAGGCGTTCCGCGGGCGGCGGCTGGTGGCGGTGGACGAGTGGGAGCTGGACGACCCGGGGAACCTGAAGCTGGCGCTCGCCTTCCTGCGCGGCGCCCTGGAGGACGGCGTGCACGTGGCCACCACCTCCAACACCGTCCCCGACGAGCTGGGGCACGGGCGCTTCTCGCAGAAGGACTTCCGCGCGGAGATCGAGGAGCTGGCCTCCGCCTTCGAGGTCGTGCGCGTGCAGGGGGAGGACTACCGCCACCGCCACTTCGAGGCCGACCCCGGGCGCCGCTACTTCCTCCCGCGCGAGGCGGTGCTCGCCGCGGCGCGGGCCGCGGGGCCCGGCGCGCTGCACGCGGGCTTCCCGGAGCTGCTGTCGGCGCTGGGCAGGGTGCACCCCATCCGCTACGCGGCGCTGGCCGCGCGCATGGACGCGCTCTTCGTGGACGGCCTGCGCACGGTCCCCACGCTCCCCGACGCGCTCCGCTGGGTGCACTTCGTGGACAAGGTCTACGACGACGCCGTCCCCTTCGCCGCCAGCTCCGAGACCGATCTGGGCGCGCTCTTCCCCGCGGAGTTCCTGCGCGGACCGTACGGGAAGAAGTTCTCGCGCTGCCTGTCGCGCATGGAGGAGCTGCTGGGAGAGCAGGGAGGGGCGGAGAGGCGGGCGGCGGGGTAGACGGCGGCTACGCCACCGAGCCGCTCGCCCGCCGCAGGTCGCCGGCCCAGAGCACGTCGCCGTCCAGCTGCGCCGTGCGGGCGGGGTGGCCCACGCTCCCGACCGACTGCTCCCACTCGCTCCTCCCCATCACCCAGTAGTCCACCCGCGGCCGGCCGGCGGGGATGCGGCGCTGGAGCTTGGCCTCCAGCGCCAGCGCGTCGTCGCCCTCGTCGCGCAGCACCACGAAGGCGTAGAAGGCGTGCCCCTCCGGGGGCGACACGGGCCGCAGGCCGACGATGCGGTCGATGCGGTGCGCCCCGACCACCCTGCCGATGGCGCGCGCGAGCTCGTCCGGGGTGCGGGGGCGGTCCGGGTTCGGCATGGACTTCGAGGTGCGGGTGCCGGGCTGCTCTGCACGGGCTCGCACCCGCGATGCAAAACGGCGGCCTCCACGTGGGGGCCGCCGTCCCGTCTTCCCCCGCGGCGGGCCGCGAACGGGCTAGTTCGCCGCCCTCGCGCCCCGCGGCGGCGCGTTCTTCACGTGCCGGTCCATCCACTCCACCATCTCGGCGAGGGTGTGGCGGACCGACTCGCGCGCCCGGTAGCCGTGCGACTCGTAGGGGAGCACCACGTAGCGGGCGGTGGCGCCGTGGCCCTTGAGCGCGGCGTAGAAGCGCTCCGTCTGCACCGGGAAGGTGCCGGAGTTGTTGTCCGCCTCGCCGTGGATGAGGAGGATGGGCTCGTTCACCCGGTTGGCGTAGGTGAAGGGGCTCATCCGCGTGTACACGTCGGTGGCCTCCCAGTAGCTGCGCTCCTCCTGCTGGAAGCCGAACGGCGTCAGCGTCCGGTTGTACGCCCCGGAGCGCGCGATGCCGGCGCGGAACAGGTCGGAGTGCGCCAGCAGGTTGGCGGTCATGAAGGCGCCGTAGCTGTGCCCGCCGATGCCGATGCGGTCGCGGTCGGCCACCCCCATCTCCACCACCTTGTCCACCGCGGCCCGGGCGCTCGACACCAGCTGCTCCACGTAGGTGTCGTTGGGCTCCTTCCCCTCCGCCCCGACGATGGGCATGGCCGGGCCGTCCAGGACGGCGTACCCCTGCGTCAGCAGGAAGAGGTGCGAGGGGCCGGAGGGGCGGGTGAAGCGGTGGGGCGAGTCGGTCACCTGCGCCGCCGCGGCCGCGTCGCGGAACTCCCGCGGGTACGCCCACATCAGCAGGGGGAGCGGGCCGTCGCGCTTCGCGTCGTACCCCGGCGGGGTGTACAGCGTGGCGCTCAGCGCCACGCCGTCGGCGCGCCTGTACGTGACCATCTGCCGCTGGATCCCGGCCAGCTGCGGGGCCGGGTCGGGGAAGTCGGTCAGGGCGCGCGCGCCGCCGCCGATCTCGCGCACGAAGTAGTTGGGCGGCTCGGTGAGCCCCTCGCGCCGGGTGAGGATGCGCCGCCCCTCCCGGTCCAGCACGGCAACCACGGTCTCGTAGTGCGGGTCCTCGGCGCGCCAGAGCACGGTGCGCTTGCCGCTGCGCACGTCCATGCGGGCCAGGAAGGGGTAGCTCCCGCGGGGCGAGGCGCCCTCCGCCTCCAGGAAGATGGCGCCGCCGTCGGCCGAGAAGAGCAGCACCGGCCGCCCGGCGTCGTTGGGGACGGTCACGGCGGAGCCGGGGTCGCCGTAGCGGTCCTCGTACGAGCGGTCCACCAGCAGCCGGGGGGCCGTGCCGGGGCGGGCCGGGGCCACCGCGTAGCGGCGCTCGTTGCGGGTCCCCCACCAGCGCGAGCCCACCAGCGCGAAGTCGCCGCGGCCCCACTGCGTCCCGGCGTAGCGGTGCTCCAGGGTGACGAGCGTGCGCGGGGACCCGGTGAAGGGCGCGTCCAGCACCAGCACGCGGTCGCGCTCCTTCGCCTGACGGCGCGGGTCGCCGCCGTCCAGCGCCTCCGCCCAGGCCAGCGTGGCCGGGGCGTCGGCGCGCCACTCGTAGGCGCGCGGGCCGGTGGGCACCGCGTCGAACCCGGACGGCACGGTCTCGGCCAGCGGGTTGTCGGAGAGCGTGCGCGCCTCGCGCCCGGAGGCGTCCAGCACCACCGTCTCCAGCGGGAACCGGTGGAAGGGGACCACGTAGCTGAAGGGGCGGTGGACCCGCTGCACCAGGATCCAGCGGCCGTCCGGCGACTGGCTGAAGGAGCGGATCAGCCCCGCCTCGCCGACGTCCGTGGGAGCGCCGCCGGCCGTGGGGACGCGGGCCAGCCGGGAGGTGAAGTAGTGCTCGAAGGTCCGCTCGTCGTGCGGGCTCTCCAGCAGGTCCTGGTAGGTGCGCGCCGGGGCGGCCCGCCCCCGGTTCTCCTGGATCACCGGGCCGGCGGGGACGCGCGAGGCCGCGGGCGGCTCGCCGCGCCCGGGGAGGACGCGCCGGAAGAGCAGCGAGGCGCCGTCGGGGGCCCACTCGAACGGGGCGCCCGGGAAGGCGCCGTTCAGCTCGGGGCCCACCAGGCGCCGGGCCTCGCCGCCGGCGGCGTCGGCCACCCACAGCTCCAGCCCGTCCTCCACCGTGTTCACGAAGGCGAGGCGCGCCCCGTCCGGCGACCAGCGCACCCAGGAGACGCGCGCGCCCGCGGGGAGGCGGACGTCGCGCTTCGCGCCGCCGGCCACCTCCTGCACGGCCAGCGAGGTGAACGCGCTCTCGCGGCTGGGGCCGTTGGTGGCCGGGTTCAGCCGCACCCCGGCCAGCCGCAGCTCCGGCTCGGCCAGCTCGGCGATGGCGGGGAGGTCCCCGCGCCCCAGCAGGGCGATGCGGCGGCGGTCGGGCCCCACGCTCACCAGCGGCGTGGCGGGGGCGTCCAGGATGCTGGCGATGGGCTCGGGCGGCGTCAGGTAGCCGGAGGCCGCGGGCGTCGCGTCCTGCGCGGGCGCGGCCGGGGCCGCGGCGGCGAGCAGGGCGAGGGCGGCGCCCGCCCAGGCCGGGGCGAAACGATGCATGGGCCTTCCCGTTGGGGTGGGTGGGGCGGAACAGGCATGTCGGGGAATCGGGGAAGATTGCATCCGGCCGGGCGCGGGGCAAGGCGGCGCGCTTTGCGTGCCCTCCGCGGCCCCGGTAGATTGGGCGCATCGTCGCCACGCACCGGTCGCCGCAGAGCCCCTCCAAGCCCGTGGAAAAGCCCGAGAAGACCCGCCCCAGGCTGTACCTGATCGACGGCTACGCGCTGATCTACCGCGCCTTCTTCGCGATGATCTCGCGGCCGCTGGTCTCCTCGCGCGGCGAGAACACCTCCGCCGCCTGGGGGGTCACCAAGTTCCTGCTCAAGGTCATCGAGCAGCACGAGCCCGACTACCTGGGGATGGTGTTCGACGCCGGCACCTCCGACCGGCACGTCATCTACCCGGAGTACAAGGCCACCCGCGAGAAGATGCCCACCGAGCTGGACGGCTCGCTCCCGCGCATCCGGCAGGTGGTGAACGCCTTCAAGGTCCCGGTGGTGGAGCTCCCGGGCTACGAGGCCGACGACGTGATCGGCACCCTGGCCGACAAGGCGGCGGAGGCGGGGCTGGAGACGGTGATCGTCTCCGGCGACAAGGACTTCTACCAGCTCATCCGCCCGCACGTGTGCCTGCTGAACCCGGGGCGCGGCGGGCCGCAGGCGGTGGAGGAGGAGTGGGTGGACACCCGCAACGCCCACGAGCGTCTGGGAGTCCCGCCGGAGCGCGTGGTCGACTACCTGGGGCTCATCGGCGACACCTCCGACAACGTCCCCGGGGTGCGGGGGATCGGCCCCAAGACGGCGATCCAGCTCATCGAGCGCTACGGACCCATCGAGGAGATCCTGGCCCACGCGGAGGAGATCACCGCCAAGCGCGCGCGCGAGGCGCTGGAGGCGTACCGCGGCGACGCGCTCCTCTCCAAGCAGCTGGTCACCATCCGCCGCGACCTGGACATCGCCCTGGACCTGGAGGCGCTCCAGCGCAAGGAGCCGGACCGCGCCCGCCTCAAGGAGCTCTTCCTGGAGCTGGACTTCCACTCGCTGGTGCGCGACTACG
>DATABU010000626.1:0-5474 GCA_036259415.1 Longimicrobiaceae bacterium | reverse complement strand
CCCCCCCCCGCCCGGTGTATACCCCGTGCCGCGCGCCGCCGTTCAGACGCCGGCGCGCTCGCCCGCAGGCTCGGTCCGCAGGTCCTTGCGCAGGATCTTGCCCACCGGCGTCTTGGGCAGCTCGGTGCGGAACTCCACCTGCTTGGGCACCTTGTAGGGGGCCAGCGACTCGCGGCAGTGCGCCACCAGCGCCTCCGGCGTCAGCGCGGGGTCCTTCTTCACCACGAACGCCTTGACCGCCTCTCCCGTGCGCTCGTCCGGCACGCCGATCACCCCCACCTCCTGCACGCCGGGGTGCTGGGCGATGGCCTCCTCCACCTCGTTGGGGTAGACGTTGAAGCCGCTCACCAGGATCATGTCCTTCTTGCGGTCCACGATCCGGAAGTAGCCCTCCTCGTCCATCGCCGCCACGTCGCCGGTGTGCAGCCAGCCGTCGCGGATCACCCGGTCCGTCTCCTCGAGGCGCTGCCAGTAGCCGAGCATCACCTGCGGCCCGCGCGTCACCAGCTCCCCCGCCTCGCCCTGCGCGACCGGAGCGCCCGCCTCGTCCACGCAGCGCACCTCCGTGGAGGGGAGCGGGATCCCGATGCTCCCCTCCTTCACCTGCCCGCCCATGGGGTTGAAGGTCACCACCGGCGAGGTCTCGGTGAGGCCGTACCCCTCCACCACGGGCGTCCCCGTCACCTCCTGCCAGCGCCGCGCCACCGAGCCGTGCAGCGCCATCCCGCCCGCGCCCGAGTAGCGCAGGTGCTTCGGCGGGTCCTGCGTGAACCAGGGCTCGTTGAGCAGGGCGTTGAAGAGGGTGTTCACCCCGGTGAACCAGGTGACCGGGTACTTCTCAAACGCCTTCTTCAGGTTGCTGGGCGGCCGCGGCGAGGGAATCAGGACGTCCCGGTTCCCGCTCTGGTAGAAGCCCAGGAAGTTCACGGTGAAGGCGAAGATGTGGTACAGCGGGAGAGCCGTCAGCACGATCTCCGCGCCGGGGCGCAGGCCGTGGCCCGCCATCTCCAGCATCTGCGCCGTGTTCGCCAGCAGGTTCCCGTGCGAGAGCATGGCGCCCTTGGAGACGCCGGTGGTCCCGCCCGTGTACTGGAGCGCCGCCAGCGTGCCGTGCTCCACCCCCGCGGCCCACCCCGCCGTGTCCACCCCGGACTTGAGGCGGGCCCGCCCGGTCGCCAGCGCCTGCTGGAAGGTGGTGTGCGGCACCGTGATGGGCGGGAGCTGCTTCTTGACGTACTTGAGCACCGCCCGGATGACGGCCCCCTGCAGCAGGGGGAAGAACTCGGTGATGCGCACGGTCACCACCGTCTCCAGCGGCGTCTTGGGGAGCACCGCGGGGAGCCGGTCGGCGAACAGGTCGATGATGACCAGCACGCGCGCCCCTGCGTCCGAGAACTGGTGGATCATCTCCGGGGGCGTGTACAGCGGGTTGGTGTTCACCAGCACGCACCCCGCCTTGAACACCCCGAACACCACCACCGGGTAGGCCAGGCAGTTGGGCATCTGCACCGCCACCCGGTCCCCCGCCGCCAGCCCCAGCCCGCTGCGCAGGTACGCCGCGAACTCGTCCGAGAGCCGGTCCACCTCGGCGAAGGTGAGCGAAGCGTCCATCCCGTTCGGCATGCACTGCGTGAACGCGACCGAAGAGGCGTACTTCGCCGCCGTCTGCCGAGCCATGTCGGCCAGGTTCCGGAAGGGGATCGGGGGGATCTCCGGACGGGTGCCCTCGGGGTAATGGGAGACCCACGGGTGGTCGCTCATCCTGCCCTCCTCTGGCTCGGGCTCCCCGCGGAGGCGCGCCGCCGCGCGTCACGGGAGGAGCGGTGGGACGGGGCCCGGAGGCGCGGGTGCGCGCTCCGGGCCGTGGAGACGAATGTCGTTGCGGCGAGGGACATCATAGACCGCGCCCCGCGATCCTGAAAGCCCCCCGCCCGGAGACGGTCAGCCCGCCGGCTCGGCCGGGGCGCCGGGGGCCTGCGGGACCGGCTCGCGGTCCGAGACGATCTTCGGGACGGGGACCGTGGCAGGCGCGGCGTCGGCGCCCTCCGCGAGCTTCCCGAAGAGCGCGGGGAGCTCCACCCCGCCGATCTCCTTGACCACCTCCATCATCGGGGGGAGCGAGCGGGCCATCCCCTGGAGGAAGTTGCCGGTCCCGGCGCCGCTGCCGCCGTCCCACACCACCACCTTGTCGAACTTGACGTTCGAGATGGCGGTCGCGGCCGTCTCGGCCAGGTTGTCCAGGTGCTCCAGCATCAGGAGCTGGAACGCCTGCTGCGAGCCCCCGCAGGCGTCCACGATCTGCTTCAGGCCCTCGGCCTTCTTCGCCAGGATCTCGTACTGGCCGCGGGCCTCCGCCTCCAGCTGGGCGAAGGTCGCCGCGGCCTCCGCCTGCGCGTGCAGCCTGCGGCGCTCCGCCTCGGCCTCGGCCTCCACGATGGTCCGGGCCTTCTCCGCCTTGGCGGGGGCCTCCAGGGCGGCGCGGCGCTCCGCCTCCACCCGCTCGGCCTCGGCCAGCGCGGCCTTGGCGAGGGCGCGGTTCTGCGCCTCCAGCACCGCCGCCTCCGCCTCGCGCTTGCGCTTCTCCGAAAGCTCGTACGCCTCGGCCTCGCGCACCTGGAGCTGCGCCCGCGTCCCCACGATCTGCGCCTGCGACTGCGCCTCGCCCGCGATGGCCTTGGCCTCGGCGGTGGCGATGGCGACGCGCTTGCGCTGCTCCGCCTCCTTCACCTGGGCGTCGCGCTCGAAGGCGGCGGTCTGCTCGCCGACCCTCTGCTCCTTGTCCAGCTCGGCAATGCGCACCGCCTGCTGCCGCTGCGCCTCCTTGACCTGCGCCTCGCGCTCCAGCGCGGCCAGCTCCTCGCCCACCTTCTGCTCCTTGTCCAGCTCCGCCAGGCGAACCGCCTGCTCGCGCTGGGCCTCGCGCGTGCCGATCTCGCGCAGCTTGGTGGCGTTCGCCACCTGGATGGTGCGCTCGCGCTCCGCCTCGGCCACGCGCACCTCGCCCATCTTCTCCTGGTCGGCCACGTCGCCGCGGGCCTTCTGCACCGCCTCGGCGGCGGCCTTGCGGCCGATGGCCTCGATGTACCCCGACTCGTCGTTGATGTCGGTGATGTTCACGTTCAGGAGCACCAGCCCCACCTTCTTCAGCTCCGGTTCCAGCGAGGTCTGGATGTTGTGCAGGAACGACTCGCGGTCGCGGTTGATCTCCTCGATGCGCATGGAGGCGATCACCTGGCGCAGCTGGCCGAAGATGATGTCCTGCGCCTGCCGCTTGATCTGCGCCTGGTCCAGCTTGAGCAGGCGGATCGCCGCGTTCTGCCGCACCGCCTCGTCGTTGCCGATGGCGACGGTGAAGACGCTGGGGACGCTGACGCGGATGTTCTCGAAGGAGAGCGCGTCCTTGAGCGGGATGTCGATCTGGATTGGCTCCAGGCTCAGGTAGTCGTACTCCTGGAGCACCGGCCAGACGAACTTGCCGCCGCCGGAGATGCACTTCGCCGCGTTGCCTCCTCCCACGCTCCCGGAGATCACCAGGACCTTGTTCGCCGGGCAGCGCTTGTAGCGCGACACGAAGAGGAAGAGGAGCCCCAGGCCGACGGCGAGCGCCGCCAGGACGCCCCCGGCCACCGGGAGCGCGAAGTCCGGGACCTGGATCAGGGAGAGGGTGCTAAGCATCGAGAAGACCTCCGAGGTCGGGTGATGGGGCCACTTCGACGGTGTCGGGGCCGACCACGTCCACGATGACCACCTGCGCGCCCGCCGGGAGGGGGTGCGCGGAAAGGGCCTGGTACTCCACCAGGCGGTCCTGCAGCTCCAGGTGCACCTTCCCCATCCCGGCGCGCCCGCCCGGGATGCTCAGGTACACGGTGGCGGGTGCGCCCAGGGAGCGCTCGATCCGCACGCTCCCGTCGCTCTCCAGCCGGAGGAGCGCCCGCATGGCCGCCGCCACGCCGAAGGCGGCCCCGCCCCCCAGGACGAGGGCCGCCGGGAGCGCGGCCACCGCGCCGAGGCCGGTGGCGTACCCCACCAGCCCGCCGATGCCGAAGAAGGTGAGCCCCGCGCTCAGGGCGCGGACGCCGAGGAGGTTGAGCCCCTCGGCCCCGTCGGCGTGCAGGTCGAGCCCGTCGAAGTGGTGGTCCAGCCCCACCAGCCCCAGAAGGATCTGGAGGACGAGGACGGCACCCCCGAGCACGGCGCAGGCCAGGAAGAGGGTTTGCACGTTGGGTGGGGGAGCGGGGTGGGACGGGAACACGCGGCGCGCCGCACGTTCCGCGTCAAAGCTACCGGCCGGCGCGGGATGCGTCAACCTGAAGATGGTACGCGTGAAGGGGATGGAAGGTGTCGAGCTGCCACCGCCGGCGCGGCGCGGGCGTCAGCCGATCGCCAGTCGCGCCGCCGCGAAGACGTCGTCCAGCATCCCGGGGGTGAGGCGCCCGGTGAAGGTGTTCTGCTGGCTGGGGTGGTATGAGCCGACCAGGGTGAGCCGCTCCCCCACGCGCGCCTCGGCGCCGTGCCCGAACTTGGGCTGCGGGACGGGGACCGGGTGCCCCGCCAGGCGGAGGATGCGCAGCAGCTGCCCCCAGGCGAACCCGCCCAGCGCCACCGCGGCGCGCAGAGCGGGGAGCGCCCCCAGCTCGCGGACCACCCAGGGGGCGCAGGCGTCGCGCTCCTCGGCGGTGGGGAGGTTGTCGGGCGGGGCGCACTTCACCGCTCCCGTCACCCATGCGTCGTGCAGCGTCAGCCCGTCGGCCGCGTGCTCCGAGGTGGGCTGGCTGGCGAAGCCGGCCCGGTGCATGGCCGCGAAGAGCCAGTCTCCGGAGCGGTCGCCGGTGAAGACGCGCCCTGTGCGGTTGGCCCCGTGCGCCGCGGGTGCCAGCCCGAACACCAGGAGCCGGGCCGCGGGGTCGCCGAACCCGGGCACCGGGCGCGCCCAGTACTCGTGGTCGCGGTACGCGCGGCGCTTCTCCCGTCCCACGCGCTCCCGCCACTCCACCAGCCGGGGACACCGGCGGCACCCCGTCAGCTCGTCCTGCAGCACCTTCAGCATCGCTCCTCGCACGCAAAGCTCCCCACCCTCCCGCGCGGGAGGGTGGGGAGCCGTCGTCACCTGCGCCGGGACGGGAACGCCCCGTCCGCGGCCTCCCTGCCGCTCGGTTACTCGGGGTCCCCGCCGCTGCGGGCCTCGGTCCGCGTCTCCACCCGGGAGCCGGTCTCGCGGGGCGTCTCCACGCGGGGCTCGCTGCGCGGCTCGGGGCGGGACTCCACCCGCGGCTGCTGGCGGGGCTCCTGGCGCGGGGCCTGGACCGGCTCCGAGCGCCGCTCCACCTGCGGCTCCGAGCCCCGGCTCTCCGGCTCCGCCCGGCGGTGCACCCGCGGCGCCGAGTCGCTCCCCTGGTCGCGGTACCGCGGCGAGTCGGTGGAGCGCGTCTCCGCCGTGGTGCGGTCGCGGGTCCCGCCGCCGGCCGGCCGGCGCG
>DATABU010000625.1:0-7930 GCA_036259415.1 Longimicrobiaceae bacterium | reverse complement strand
GGACCTGTGCCGAAACGCCTCGGAGTACGCGCGGGCGGTCACCTGGTTCGCGCGCAGCATCGTGCTCGCGCGCCGCCGCCGCGACGGCCAGACGTACGCACGTGCCTACCGCAGGATCGGCCAGCTCCTGATGTACAAGGGCGCGTACGGGGATGCCGAAGATGCGTTCGGCCGGGCGTTCCGGTACGCGCGCCGGGCGGGGATCCGGGAGGTGGCGGCAGAGGCGCTACACGACCTGTTCACGGTCGCGGTGGAGACCGGACGCGTTGCGGAGGCGGAGGAGCTGGCGCGGCGCGCCTTCCACGCGTACCCGGCCGCGCACCACCGCCTCCCCGCGCTCGCGCACGACATCGCCGTGTTCTGGATGCTCCAGGGTCACCCCGCGCGCGCCCTGCCGGTGTTCCAGGCAGTGCGGACCGTGGTCCGGGATCGTGCGGACCATCTACTGGCGATCTCCAACGTCGTGCGCGCAGCGGGTGAGGTCGGGGATCGGGAGACGTTCGTGGGCGCCTGGGTCGACTCGTGGGCCATCATCGATGCCGCTCCGCACCTGGAATGCGTCACCTCCTCGCTCCTGCGACTCGCCTACGGCTCCGCCGCCCTGGGGGATCGAGAGCGGGTAGAGGTCGCCGCGCGGTACGCACTGGAGCTGGCGACAGCGCGCGGTCAGTCGCAGGTGACGGAAGAGGCAGGCATCCTCCTGGCGGGGGCGGACGTCAGTCGGGTCGGGGAATCGGGGGAGAAGGATCCGGCAGCGGACCAGCTCGCCACGCGACTTATCCAGCGGATGCGGAGCCGTGCCCGACAGGCGGCAGGCACGAGCCCGGATACAGGCCCGTGCCTCGGGTGCTGGGGTCAGTTGCCCCCGCCCATCGTGTAGACACCACGAGTCGTCACGGTGGAGTCCGTGGTCTCCGTCGTCACCGCGGGTTCACTGCTGATCCCGCGGCGGAGGGTCGCGTCGGATGGGGACACGGGGTCGCTCCCCACGTTGCACCCGGCGAGCATGAGCGCGGCGAGGGTGGCTGCGGTGCGGATCGGTCGCAACATGGATCGCTCCTGGTGAGGGTTTGGGCACAGCGGGAGCCGGCTGCCGAGGTCAGCCCCCGCCCATCGTGTGGACACCGCGGGGCGTCGCGGTGGTGTCCGTGGTCTCCGTTGTAACCACGGGGTCACTGCTGAGCCCGGGACGGAGGGCCGCGTCGGACGGGGACACGGGCTCGCTCGCCGTGCCGCACCCGGCGAGCGCGAGCGCGGCGAGGACTGCGGCGGTGCGGATCGGTCGCAACATGGGTCGCTCCTGGTGTGAGGATGAGCACAACGGGAGCCACGAATCTAACGCTCGCGCGGCCAATGGGAGCGCACACATAGAGGCAGCGTGCATGCGGGGCCGATCCCTCACCCACGACGAGATGCTGGACCTGCTGGACTCGCTGCTCCGCGACCTGCCCGCCCTCCGGCGGGAGAGGGCGCGCCGCAGGCTCCTGGAGATCCTCCGCCAGGTGTACGCCGAGTGCGGCGCGGTGCCGGAGTGGATCCGGGTGGGACAGGAGCGGTGGGGCACTCCCGGGGGGTGATGCGTGGCGGGCGCTTCGCGGGACCGCGGAACGGCGTCGTTCAGCGCCGTGTCGGGAGCCGCGCCGGAGCCATCTCGTGCAGCGGCACCGGGCCGGGGAAGAGCGCGAGGGAGTCTGCGGGACGAGCGCCGGGGACCGGACTGGCCCCGCGGCGGCCCAGGACCTTGTCGGCGTAGCCGTTGGCCGGGTCGCCGCCCCCGGCGCGGATGCGGGCCACCGTGCCCATGCCGCGGTTGTAGGCGTGCAGCGCCTCGGTGACGTCGCCGTCGTACTGGCCGAGGAGGATGCGCAGGTAGCGGAAGCCCAGCCGGAGGTTGGTGCGGCGCTCGAAGATCTCCTCGCGGGTGATCCCCGGCCGCAGCCCGGCGGCGGTGGCGGGCATGAGCTGGGTGAGCCCCAGCGCACCTACCGGGCTCACCGCCCGCTCGTTGAACTCGCTCTCCACGCGCACCAGGCGGAAGGCCAGGTCGGGGTCGATGCGCTCCGCCGCCGCCGCGTCCAGGATGTCGCCCGCCAGCTCCCGGGAGATCCCGTAGCGGGCGGCGTACGCCGCGGCCTGCGACCGGCGGGCCTCCGCGGCCCGGCTGACCGCCACGGCCTCGCGCAGCACGCCCCACGCCGACGCGAGCACGGCGCGGGTGGGGGGAAAGACCACCAGCCCGACGGCCACCGCGAGCAGCAGCGCGAGGTGGCGCGCGTCCGAGCGCAGCGAGGGGCGGCGGGCGGCGCGCTTCGTACGGCGCGGGCGGCGGGGTGCGGCGCGGGGAGTGGGACGGCGTCGGGCGCGAGGGGGCAGCGGGGCCTCCGGGGCGTGGAGGGGGCGCACGGGTCCGGCGGACGGGGTGGAAAATCTAACACCCGGTCCGCCGCCAGTCACGACCGGTCATGAGCCACGGGCGACGGTCCCCGCCGCGTCACGGCGGACGGCACCGTCACGGCTCCGCGGCGGGCGTCCGGGCGTCGGAAGGGCCCGCGGCGCGGGGGGCGATGCAGCGGACCTCGCGCGGTCCGGCGCGGAGCACCAGGAAGTCCACCACGTTGTCCACGCCGGGGACCAGCCCGGCGTTGGCGATCGCGCAGTGCAGCGCGCCGATGCCGTCCACCGCGCCGTGCAGGGCCACGGTCCTCCCCTCCACGTTCACCCTGACCTCCCGCGCCCCGAGGGCGGGCTCCGCGGCGAGCCGGGCCTCGACCTCGGCGCGGATGCGCGCCGTCTCGGCCGGGTCCACGACGACGGCCGGGCGCCGGCCCCCCACCAGCCCGCACGCCACGAGCGCGGGGCAGAGGCACGCCGCGAGCGCCCCCGCTCCCCTCCTCCGCCCCCTGGCCGTAACTTTCCGCATGCACCGGTCGTCCCCCGCGCCGGCGAAACCCCCGCGCGCCGCGGCCGTAGTTGGTTGGGCGGGCGGCTCTCCGCCCGCGCGGCTCCGGCCGCCGTTTTCGCAATCGCCAGGCCAGGCGCACCCCACGACGCACCCGATGCGACGCTACTTCGAGCTGTCCCGCACGCACACCTACTCGCTGCTCTTCGCGATCCCCCTCCTCCTGCTGTACGAGGCGGGGGCGGCCTGGGTCGCCACCACCTCCGACTCCGGGCTCCGCAACGGGGCGGACGTCCTCCTGCGCACCGCCCTGGCGGCTGGCGGGGTGCACGGCACCGTCGCCTTCACCGCCCTGCTGGTGGCGATCGCGGGCGTGGTGGTGCTCGTCGAGTGGCGGCGCCGGCGGGTGCGCTCGCTGGAGGGCGGGATCTTCGCCGGGATGCTGGCGGAGAGCGCGGTGTACGCCCTGCTCTTCGGGGCTGTGGTGGGGACGGCGACGCAGTGGATCCTGCAGGGGGCCGGGCTGCGGCTGGCCGCCGACGGCGGGACGATGGCGTCGCTCCCGCTTGCGGAGGGCGTCGTGCTCTCGCTGGGAGCGGGGATCTACGAGGAGCTGCTCTTCCGCGTGGTGGTGGCCGGGGGGCTCTTCCTGCTGTTCCGCTCGGGCGGGCTCCCCCGGGGGCGCGCGGGGGTGTTCGCGGCGCTCCTCTCGGCGCTGCTCTTCTCCGCCTTCCACTACGTGGGCCCCTACGGCGACCCCTGGCAGCTGGGCTCGTTCACCTTCCGCTTCCTGGCGGGGCTGGCGTTCAGCGCCCTGTTCCTGGTGCGCGGCTTCGGGATCACCGCCTGGACGCACGCGCTCTACGACGTCTTCCTCCTCCTGTTCATGCTCGGCCGCTAGGTAGTGGGTCGATTCGATCGTAGCGAGGTTCAGCGCCCGTCCAGCAGGTCGTAGGAGTACGGAAGTGCGTACTCGACGAAGCCCTGTTGCTCCCGTGATGGCACGACAGGTGGGTGGACATGAGAGCGCCCCGACGCTCCAGAAGCAGCGTGGGGCGCTCTCATGTCTGCATGGCTGACGGCTAGTTGGACGACGGGGGGACGCAGGTGCACCCCTCCACGGGATCGCAGTTCGCCGACATTCCGATGTTGGAGCAGTATCGCAGGCAAGCCTGGAATTCCCGCGGGGGGCAAACCCTCCTGCCCTCTGAGGACGGGGTCGCGAATGCCTGAGTCACCCCGAAGCCGAGGGAGCCCACGAACGCGGTGCCGAGGAGCCCCCGGCGCAGGTAGCAAAGCGAACGGCTCATGACGTCCTCCGCGTGAGTGTCGCACCCCGCACCCGAAGCGAGCGCGTTTCAGCACGTTAAGCGCCATTCTGGAAAGAGTCAACGATCCCGTATCGCCCTGGGCGCTCGCCACGGAGGCGGGCCCCTGTTAGCTTTGGGGGTTCCGCCTCCGTCCCCCGCCGCCTTCCCGACGCATGAACATCGGCTCGCCGGCCTTCCAGATCGAAGTCAGGAACTTCGCCGACGTCCTGTCGCTGCTCCGCACCGGGCGCGAGGCGATCCTGCTGGACTGGGTGGGGCGGGTGCGCGAGAACTCCGACGTCCCCGCCGGCGCCGTGCTCCCCGTCCCGGTGCTGCTGGACCACGTCCCGCAGCTCTACGACGCCATCCTGGACCGGCTGGAGATCAACCGCGACCGCGCGGACGCCGAGTACTTCGCCACGGTGCACGGCTTCGGGCGGCGGGTGGACGGCTACGACGTGGTGGAGGCCGTGGCCGAGCTGGCCATGTTCCGCCGGGCGGTCTGGGCGCACCTGTCGGCCGTGGCCGCGCGGCCCGCCGGAGCATACGCAGCCATGGAGCTCATCGACGGGATGATCGACCGGGCGGTGCTCGCCAGCGTGCGCGCCTTCCTGGACCCCTCCGCGCAGAAGCTGGAGCGCCGGGCCGAGGGGCGGGACGCGGCCGGGTGATCGCCGCACGGGGATCCCAGCGGGACCCCGGCGGGTAGCACCCGGCGAAGCCCCGCGGCTCCCGCGGGCGCGCCACGACCGGAACGGAGGACGCGATGCGCGGGAAGGTACGTACCGGGGGACTGCTGCTGCTCTCCCTGTCTCCCCTGGCGGGGTGCGCGGACGACGGGGTGTCGCCGGTGCGGACCCCCGCGGGCGAGGTGGCGGGGATCTACCGGGTCTGCGCCCTCGAGTTCACCCCCGCCAGCCGCTTCCTCCCCGCGGTGGACCTGCGGACGGCGGCCTTCGAGACCTCGGCCGCCGGGGTGGCGGCGCCGCGGCTGCAGGTGGACTCGACCGGGGTGTTCGAGCTGGAGTACACTCCTCGGGGCCGGTTCACCGACGTCGAGCACCGCGGGACCTTCGTGACCGGCGACGGCGAGGCGGTGCTCACCTTCACGCGGCCGGCCGACGTAGCGCCGCTCCTCCTCCCCGGGTCGGTCGCGGCGGAGTGGGACGCGGCGGCGAGCACGCTCACCCCCGCCGACCCCTTCCCCTACACCGTCGCCAAGGCCGACTACGAGCGGCTGCTGGGGGAGAGCGACCCCGGGATCCCCGCCCAGGTGGAGGGGAGGCTCGCGGGCCGCTTCGCCCGCGGCGACTGCCCGTGACGGGACGCCCCGGAAACGCTCCGGGGGCGGGGACCACCGCTCCCGGGATGATCCGACCGACGCTCCTCCTCCTCGCCGCGCTCCTCCTCCCCGCAGCAGGCGCCGCGCAGGCGCCGGACGGGTGGGACGGCGCGCGCGCGCTGGAGCTGATCGGACGCGCGCAGCAGCGCCGCGCCGAGACCGTGGCCGACACCGCGCTCGCCAGCTACCGGGCGGACGCCCGCGGCTACGTCTACTTCTACCTGGACCGCAAGGACACCGGCGACCGCACCCTGGTCAAGACCGACCAGGTGGCGCTGGACGTGTTCTGGAAGGCGCCGGCCTTCTCCAAGCAGCGCATCGTGGGGCTGCGGGACGAGAAGAAGCTCCCCACCAACATCAACTACCACCTGGACCACCTCAGCGTGGTGCAGGACAACTTCGGCGACCGCATCCGCCTGGGCGACGGCGACGAGGTGCGCGACGTGCTGCACCCGGCCGCGCCGGGGTCGGAGCGCTTCTACCAGTTCCGGGTGGCGGACTCGCTCTCCATCCGGCTCCCCGGCGCGGCGGAGCCGGTGCGCGTCTACGAGGTGCGGGTGCGCCCGCGCGACATGGACCAGCCGGCGTTCCTGGGCTCGGTGTTCGTGGACCAGCGGCGCGGCGACCTGGTGCGGATGGACTTCACGTTCACGCCGGCGTCGTACGTGGACCGCTACCTGGACTACATCAACATCTCGCTGGACAACGGGCTCTGGAAGGAGCGCTTCTGGCTCCCCAACCAGCAGCAGGTGGAGATCCGCCGCCAGCTCCCGGAGCTGGACTTCCCCGCCGGCGGGGTGATCCGCGGGACCATGCGGGTCTCCAACTACCGCTTCAACGAGCCGGTCCCGGACGAGTTCTTCCGCGGCCCCAAGGTGGTGGCCGTGCCGAAGGCGCAGCGGGAGGCGTTCGCCTTCGAGCAGGGGCTGTACGAGGAGCTGCGCGAGCAGGGGATCGGCCCCGACACGGAGCTGGCCGAGGTGCGCCGGCAGGCCATGGAGCTGGCGCGCGCCCGCATGCTGAGCGGCCTCCCGGCCTCGCGCCTGGACGTGGGGACCGCCTCCGAGGTGCTGCGCTACGACCGCGCAGAGGGCGCGGTGGTGGGCGCGGGGGCGGTCTTCCGCCCGCGCGAGACGCTCACGCTGCGGCTGCGGGGCGGCTGGGCCTTCGGCGCGGAGCACCCCCTGGCCGAGGCGCAGGCGGAGGTGGCCGCCGGCGGCCTGGACGTGACGGCCTCCGGCTACCTGAACCGCCCCCGCGACCTGGGCGTGGCCCCGGTGGCGTCGGGGGTGCTGAACACCTTCTCGTCGCTGCTGGCCGGGGAGGACTACTCGGACCCGTACTACACCAGCGGCGCGGAGCTCACCGCCGGGCGCGCCCTCCGCCCCGGCTGGACGCTCACGGGCGGCCTGCGGGTGGAGGAGCACCGCTCCGCGGAGCTGGCGTCGGAGTTCTCGGTGTGGGGCGACTTCCGCCCGGTGCGCCCGGTGGACGAGGGCGCGGTGCTCCTGGCCTCGCTGGGGGTGGAGCGCGGCGCCCCCGCGGACGCGGCGCGGAGCTGGCGCCTGGCGCTGCGCACCGAGGCGGCCACCCTGGACCCCGGCGGCCGGGACCTCGCCGGCGCGCTGGCGGGCGGGGGCCGGAGATGGACCCGCGCGTGGGCCGAGGCGGGCTGGACCCGCCGCTGGGCCCCGCGCGACGCGCTGCTGGAGCTGGACGGCTCCGCCGGGATCACCGGCGGCAGCGTCCCCGTGCAGGGCCGCTTCTACCTGGGCGGCCGGGGGACGGTCCCCGGCTTCGACCTGCGCTCCTTCTCCGACACCCGCTTCGCCCTGGCGCGCGCCACCGCCTCCGCCGACCTGGCCGCCCCCTGGCTCCGCGGCCGGCTCTTCGCCGCGGCCGGCCAGGCCCAGGGCACCCACGCCGGCGTGGGCGCGGGGCTGGGGATCTTCTACGACATCCTGCGCGTGGACCTCGCCCGCGGCCTGGGCGACGGGGGCCGCTGGGAGCTGATCGTGGAGACGCGGCCGGAGTTCTGGAGCTTCCTGTAGTACGAGGTACGTAGTACGGAGTACGAGAGCCCCTCCCCCGATTCCGCGGGAGGGGCTTCTGTTTTTGCCGTTCCGCTGTTTTCGTTGTATCCCCCGAAAGACGTACGGGGGGAGACTCGCCGGCCGTTTGGCGAGGCTCACCCCGGCGGAGGGAGACCCACAGCCGTTCCGTGGGGCTCCCGCAGCCCGCGCAGGAGACGGACGGCCGTATCGTCCGGCTCCGGAGCGGCCCGCCGAGCCAGAAGCACTCCCTCGAAGCAGTGAAGATCGACGCCTTCCACCTCCCGGCGCTCCCCGACCCGCCGACCTCCGCCTGGCCCTACGGCCA
>DATABU010000624.1:0-2584 GCA_036259415.1 Longimicrobiaceae bacterium | reverse complement strand
TCGCGGCGACGCGCTCCGCCACCTCCGCCAGGGGCGGGGCGGCCTGGTGGTCCGCGGGCCACCCCACGTGCCCGGGGAGCGCCGCCATCTCCCGCTCCAGCGCCTCCGCCTCCTCCCGCAGCTCCCCGGTCGCGGGGAGCTCCGGCCGGGGGGCGGCGGCCGCCGACAGCGCCTGCTCGCGCAGCCCGTGGGCCACGCAGAGCCCCCGGAACTCCACCACCCAGCGGACGTAGCCCTCCAGTGCATCCCAGTCGGAGCGCTCCCCCTGCCAGAGCGCGCCGAACAGCTCCCGCGCCTGCGCTTCCTCCGCGGCGAGCGCCGCCCGCTCGCGCCGCAGGGCGTCCACCTTCCGCATCTCCCCCGCCTGGTCCAGCAGCGAGCCCGCGTACGAGGGGAGACGGTACCCCAGCCAGCGGCGCTTCACCGCGCGGTGGCGGCCGCTGAGGAAGTTGAGGAAGCGGAAGGGGCTGGTCTCCTTCGCCTCCATGAAGGCGGCGTCGTCCGCGTGCTCCTGCTCCAGCACGTCCGCGTCGAAGCGCGCCTCGACGCGCTCGCGCAGCTCGCGGAGCCGGCGCCCGCGCTCCACGGTCTCCAGGGCGCGCGGCGGGGGCGAGTTCCAGGCGTCGCTGCGCAGCACGCCGAGCGGCGCGCCCGGCGAGCGGGCCAGCACCTCGCCCACCGCCACCGCGACCCGCACGTCCGCCGCGGTGCGCACCGGCGGCAGCCCCAGCTCCGCCCCGGTCCGCGCGGCCAGGTCCACGACCCGGGCGAGCCGGTCGCGGAGCCCGGCCAGCATCTCGCGCGCGGCGTCCAGGTCGGCCTCGGTGTAGAGGGTGCGCCCGGTGTCCCGCCAGGGGTGCTCCGCCGGCGCGCCGACCCCGCGCGCCGCCGCCGCCAGGTCGCCCAGGTCGCGCGCGGCGTCCTCCAGAGCTTCCCGCGTCACCCCCTCCACGGGCCGGGTGAAGCGCACCTTGGGGGCGTCGATCACCGCCTCCAGCTCGCCGTAGGCGCGGAACGGGGAGACGCCGAGCGCCCCGTGGGGCCCGTGCACCGCCGCGGCGTACGCGGTGAGCTCCGCCCGCACGGCGGCCAGCCGCGCCGCGGAGGAGTCGGTCTCCGGGGGTCGCTGCAGCGAGGCGTCCAGCGCCGCGGCGATCTCCCGCATCACCGCGCGCTTGTTGGCCTTGGTGGAGTGAAGCTCCAGGCAGAACTCCCCCAGTCCCGCCTGCACCAGCCGCGAGTGCACCACCTCCAGCGCGGCCATCTTCTCCGCCACGAACAGGACCGACTTGTCCTCCGCCAGCGCCTGCGCGATCAGGTTGGTGATGGTCTGCGACTTCCCGGTCCCCGGCGGGCCCTCCAGCACCAGGTCGTGGCCGCGGCTCACGGCCAGGATGGCGCGGAGCTGCGTGGAGTCGGCGTCCACCACCTGCGCGGTGGCCTCCGGCGGGAACTCCCGGTCCAGCTCGGCGGCGCGCACCTCCTCCGGGAGGCTGCGGATCTCGCCTCCGCTGCGCAGCACCACCTGGCGGACCAGGCGGTGCGCGCCCAGGCCCGCGGCGTTCGCCTCCAGGTCCTTGTACATCACGAACTTCTGGAAGGAGAAGAAGGACAGGTACAGGTCCGTCTTCACCTGCCACCCCTCGCGCTCCGCGACCACGTCCACCACGGCGCGGAAGAAGTCCTGCAGGTCGTACGTCTCCGGGAGGTCGGTGAGGTCCGGGAGGTCGGGGAGGGTGACGCCGTGGGTGCGGAGCAGGTACTCCGCCAGCGCCGGGTTGACGATGGGGTCGTCGTCGGTGGCCCGCAGGGTGTAGCCGGCGCGGGCGCTCCCGCGCTGCAGCGCCACGGGGAGGAGGACCAGCGGCGCGCGCAGCGTGTCCTTCGCGTCCGGCGTCTCGCGGTAGTGCAGCATCCCCAGCGCCAGGAAGAGCGTGTTGACGCCCTGCTCCTCGATGCTGACGCGGGCCTGCTCGTCGATGCGGCGCAGCGACTTGTCGAGCGCCTCCGGGTCCGCCGTGGTCTGCAGCGCGTCGTCGGTGTGCCGCGCGTGCAGCCCCGCCGCCCGGTAGGGGACGAAGTCCAGGGACGGCCCGGCCTCCTCCGCCTCCTCCAGCGGGTCCTCGCCCTCGGCCGAGGCGGACCGCGGGAGCGGCGGCGGCGTGGTGGCGTCCGCCGGCCAGGGGAGCGGCGGGGGCGCCGCGGCGGCCCCGTCCTCCGGTCGCGCGTCCGCCGCGTCCTTCTCCGGCGCGGGGAGGAACCGCATGGGTTTGCCGCGCAGGTACAGGTGCCGGAACGCCTCCGCCGGCTGCTCGTCCACGACGGCGAGCGTGGTGACCTTGTTCGGCCGGAAGCTCAGCGCGCGGTTGCGCTTGCTGACGTCCAGCAGCTTCCGCTTCCAGTTCTGGAGGGTGGCCGCCACGCGGGCGTCGTCGGGGTCCTGCGCGGACGGGGCGGCGCTCCCGCCCGGGAGGCCGTCGGCAAGGTCCGTCTGGGTGGTGGACATCGCGGTGGTCCGGGTGGCGCGGAGAAGAGGCGCGGCCGGTCGGCGGCGCCTCTCAGGTTAGGGGCCGGGAGGAGACGG
>DATABU010000623.1:0-5151 GCA_036259415.1 Longimicrobiaceae bacterium | reverse complement strand
CCGGCGACGCGCCCCCGCTTCGCGAGCGCCTCCCCGAGGGGCGCGCCCGGCCGACGCTGGACACCCCCGAGCACCGCTGGCTGGCCGCCCGCCTGGTCGAGGTCCGCCGCCGCCTGGCCGCGCTGCGCCGCGAGGAGGGAGAGCTGCCGCCCACGTCGCGCCGGGCGCGCGCGCTGGAGGAGCTGGGCGCGCTGGAGCGGCGCGTCGCGCGGATGCTGCGGAGCGAGCCGCTCGCCGCAGCCGCGGGCGAGGCGGCGCCGGGGCTGGCCTCGCCGCAGCTGACGCTGGCGCCGGGGTACCGCGAGGCGCACCGCGCCTGCCTCCTCCTGCGGCTGGGGCTCAGCCTGGAGGGCGGCCCCGTCCACCTGGCCGTCAAGGACCTGGGGCTCCTCTACGAGTACTGGTGCTTCCTGGCGCTCGCGCGGATCCTCGCCGGGCGGAGCGGTCGTCCGCTTCCCGCGCGGCGCCTGCTCGCGGTGGAGGAGCGCGGGCTGCGGGTCCTGCTGCGCCGCGGGCGCGAGCAGTCGCTCCCCTTCGACCTGGGCGGGGGCCGGCGCGCCGTGCTCACCTACAACCCGCGCTTCGGGGGCGAGCCGCTCCTGGTCCCCCAGCAGCCCGACCTGCTCCTGGAGGTGCGCCGGGCGGACGGGACGGCGGCGCGCGTGGTGCTGGACGCGAAGTACCGGATCACCGCCGCGCCGGAGTACCTGGAGCGCTACGGCTCCCCCGGGCCGCCGGAGGACGCGCTGAACGCGCTGCACCGCTACCGCGACGCCATCGTGCGGCCGGGGAGCGGCGTGGAGCCGGAGCGGATCGTCGCGCGGGCGGCTGCGCTCTTCCCCTTCCGCGAGGGGGAGCCGGGCGCCTTCCGCGCCAGCCGCCTCTGGCGCTCGCTGGACGGCCTCGGCGTGGGCGCCATCCCCCTGCTCCCGGGGAGCACGGGCTACCTGGAGGAATGGGTCGGGAAGCTCCTGGACGGGGACGATGCCGACGCGGCCTGACGCGCGGCCGATCGCCTGCGTCGTCGCGGTGCTTCTGGCGTGCGCGGCGCCCGCGGCGGCGCAGGACCTTTCCGCGCTCTCGGTGGGTGGGCGGGTGCTGGCCACGCATCCCGTCGGGGAGCGCGGCGCGGGGCTGGACGGAGGGACGGGCTTCGGCCTGGACGTGGGCTGGGAGCTGCGGCCCGGGCTCACCCTCTATGCCGGTTACGCCCGGACCGTGTTCCCGGTGGAGGGCGCGGCGGACGCCGCCGACCGCGTGGACTCGGGGATCGGCCTGGGCGTACTCACCCGCCGCCCGGTGGCGGGGGTGCCGCTCTGGTTCCGCTTCGGCCTGCTGCTGCACGTGGCGGAGACGCGCCTCGCCTCAGGCGGCGGCGACGGGCTGGACGACGGATGGACGGGGGCGGGGCTGGAGAGCGGGGTCGGCGTGGCGCTGCGGGTCGGGCGCCGTGTCGAGCTGCTCCCGGGTGTCCTCTATGCCGCCTACCCGGTCGGCGGCCCCGGCGGTGTGTCGCACCTCCGCGGCGAGGCGGGGGTGCGGTTTCGGCGCCGAGGTGCCGAAGCCGCTGTTGCTTCAGTCTGTCCCGGTTGCCGGCAGTGGCTCGATCTGCTCGATCTCGGGGGCGCCCCGGCCATGAAGGGCGTGCCAGAGGTCCCACGTAAGCTGGAGGTTCAGCCAGAACTCGGGCGAGGTCCTGAACAGGCGCGCGAGACGGAGTGCCGTATCTGCCGTGACACCGCGCTTTCCGTTCACGAGCTCGTTGACTCGCTGAAAGGACACCCCGACACGCCTCGCCAGCTCGCTCTGCGTGATTTCGAGCGGGCGGAGAAATTCCTCGGCGAGGATCTCGCCGGGATGCGGCGGGGCACTGTGAGTAGGGATACGTACCACGTCACCACCTGTCATCGGCCGGCGTCATGGAATTGCCGGGTGCAAGCTAATGATAGTCCACGATCTCGACGTCCTGCACGCCCTCGCTCGTCCAACGGAAGCAGATCCGATACCGGTCGTTGATCCGCATGCTGTGCTGGCCGACGCGGTCACCATGGAGGGCCTCGAGCCGATTCCCCGGCGGAGCCCGGAGGTCGTGCAGGCGGTGTGCCGCGTTGAGAACGACAAGCCTGCGCCGTGCAACCCGCCAGAGATTTTCCGGGCAGACCTGTCGTGCCGCTCTCGTGCTCGCGCCGTTGAAGATGTCCTCCGTCCCGGCGTCTCGGAAACTACCGATCACACGTGCAAGCCTCCTGGGCGATGCCTTTGCCCGCAGGGGTCGGGGGACGATGCGACTATAATGCTATTTATGCTAGCATGTCAAGGTTGCCAGCATGTTGCGGCTTCCTCAACCCATGATCGCCAGCGTCCGCAGCACCGGCTCCCCCAGGCGCCGCTCCCCCCGGATCGCCACCCTCCGCACGGCCTCCTCCCGCGGCAGCCCCTTGGTGAACAGGCGCCATGCCGCGTCCGCGTCCATGCTCACCGTCGCGGCGGGGTCCGTCGCGGCGCCCGAGTGGAGCGTCCAGCGGTCCCCCTCGCGCAGCAGGCTCCAGTCGTCCCCCGCCTCCCCGGTGATGGAGACGAGGACGGCGGCGCCCTCGCCCGCGTCCGTGTCGCGGTAGTTGTGGGGGAGGGCGCGCACGAAGGTGTCCAGCACCGGGTTCAGCCACTCGCGGGCGGTGAGCGGCGCGCGTCCCACGGCGTCGCGGATCTGCTGCTGGTGGTGCCAGCGCTCGGTGTACTCGCGGGCCGAGTCCATCCAGTTGAGCGAGCTCTCCTCCCCCGCCCAGGCGACCGGGAAGAGCGCGGGCGCGTTCGGGTCCAGCCCCTCGAAGAGGCGGGCGACCTCGGGCCCGGTGAAGGCGTGCAGCTCCACCATCAGCCGGGGGCTGATGCGGCGCGCGGCGTCCACCCACACCGCGTTGATGTGGTCCAGGAACTCCACGAAGCCGCGGTAGCCCTCGATGGGGCGGTCCGGTGGCGGCGGCGGCATCCCGTCGCGCCGGAAGGAGAGCTGGCGAACGTCGCCGTCCAGCAGGTGCGCGGCCACGTCCCTGACCGTCCAGCGCGGCCCCGCGGCGGGGCGCCCCCACTCCTCGTCCGACAGGCTGGAGAGCAGGGCGATCAGCTCCGCGTGCAGCGGCGCGAAGCGCTCGGCGGTGTGGATGGGCTCGACGGGGCGCATGGGGGTCTCCTGGTGGCCGGTGCCGAAGGGGGCGTCCGACCAAGATAGGCGGGGCGGACCCGGGCGGCCAATCCGCCGGGCCCGCCCCCGTGCGCCCGGGGCCGTCAGCCGCGCTTGCGGCGGAGGTGCGCCCGGACCGCCCGCTGCGCCGCCCGGACCCGCCGGCGCTCTTCCGCGGCGGCGGCCCCGTCCCGGCGCCGCTCCACGGCGGCCAGCTCGCGCCTCAGCGAGCGCCAGCTCTCCAGCCGGGCGGGGTCCAGCGTCCCGTCGCGCGCCGCCGCGCGGACGGCGCACCCCGGCTCCGCGTCGTGCCCGCAGTCGCGGAAGCGGCACCCCCGGGCCAGCCGCTCCAGCTCGCCGAAGGCGGCTTCCAGCCCCTCGCCGGCATCCCAGAGCCCCAGCTCCCGCATCCCGGGGGTGTCGATCAGGAGCGCGCCTCCCGCCAGCCGCAGCAGCTCGCGGTGGGTGGTGGTGTGCCGGCCGCGGCCGTCGCCGCGCACTCCGCCGGTGCGCAGCCGCTCCTCTCCCAGCAGGCGGTTGGCGAGGGTGCTCTTGCCCACGCCCGAGGAGCCCAGGAGCACGGCGGTGCGCCCGGGGAGGAGCCGGGCGGCGATGCGCTCCACCCCCTCGCCGGTGGCCGCGGACACGGGAAGCACCTCCACCCCCGGCGCCGCCGAGGCCGCGACCGCCAGCGCCGCCGGGAGGTCCGCGCACAGCTCCGCCTTGCTGAGCACGACCAGCGGCAGCGCGCCGCTCTCCCAGGCCAGCGCCAGGTAGCGCTCCAGCCGGCGCGGGTTGAGGTCGCCCGAGAGCGCGGTGACCACCAGCGCCAGCTCCACGTTGGCGGCGAGCGTCTGCCCCCGTGTTGCCGCGCCGGCAGCCCTGCGGCGGAAGGCGCTCCGGCGGGTGAGGAGACGGGCGATGCGCGCCGTCCCCCCGTCGTCCCCGGGTTCGAGGACCACCCAGTCGCCCACGGTGGGAAGCTCGTCCTCGGGGTGGTCGAGGAAGCGCCCGGCGAGCACGGCGGAGCGCTCGCCGCCCGCCCCGGCGACCATCCAGCGTCCGCGGTGCCGGGCGACGACGCGCGCGGGGAGCTGTCCGGGGCCGGCCAAGGCCGCGAGCTCGGCGGCCCGCGCGGCGTCCCAGCCCAGCTCCGCGAGCAGGGCGGATGGATCGGAAGGCGCCGCGGGGATGGAATCCCCCGGCAGGTTCGTTGGTTCGGAGTTCACTGGAAGGGCTCCCGTTCGGCCGGGCGCTGCGTCGCGCCCGGCGGTCATGGCGAGCCGGCCGCCCCCCAGCGACCGGCGTGAGCGATCACGACCGGTCCGCGCAGCGGGCGCCCCGTCGGGGAGGGAACGACCAGGAGTGGGGTGCGGCCCCCGGGGGGAGCCGCTCGTTCCGCCGTCAGGACGCGCGGTGCGCGGCCGGGAGGACGGCGGCAGGTCCTGCGTGACGCAGAGGCGCCTCGGGAGAAGGTACCGCCCGCGCGGAGAGCGCGGGCTCGCGGTGGAAGATAGGGGTAGCGGCGCGCGGGTCAATCCCGCGGCGTCGCCGTGACGCGCACGACGCCGTCCTCCACGCGCACGTCCACGTTGTCGATGCCGCGGGCGCGCAGCGCCTCGCGCACCATCTGCGTGCGCTCGGCGTCGCCGGCGCCCCGCAGGCGGCCGGCGTCCAGCGGGATCCAGGTGGTGTCCGGCTCCGGGCCCGACCCGCTCCGCAGCAGCATCAGCGTCACCTGGGGGGCGTCGCCCACCATCACCTCCACCGGGGCGGAGTCGCCGCCGGGATAGACCAGCAGGTCGCCCGGCCCCGCCGCGGACGCATGCTCCATCACCAGCACGCTCCCCGGGGCCATCTCGCGCGCCAGCGCCAGGACCCGCCCCATCCGCTCGCGCTCGCCCAGGGCCGCCCCGGGGAAGCGCGCCCCGAAGAGCGCGCGCCCGGCGGCGGCGTACGCGGGGCGGCTC
>DATABU010000622.1:0-3149 GCA_036259415.1 Longimicrobiaceae bacterium | reverse complement strand
GGAAGGCGCCCGTCGAAGTGGCGCCTTCCACGAGGGGATCAACTTCGCGGCGGTGCAGCGCTGCCCGCTGGTGGTGATCGTGGAGGCCAACCAGTGGGCCTACACCACGCCCACCCGCCTGCAGACGGCGGCGAAGTCGTTCGTGGACAAGGCGCCCGGCTACGGCATCGCGGCGGAGAAGGTGGACGGCAACGACATGCTGGCCGTGTACGGCGCCGCCAAGCGGGCGGTGGACCGCGCCCGCGCCGGCGAGGGCGTGACCCTGATCGAGGTGATGACCTACCGCCGCCGCGGGCACGCGCAGCACGACAACCAGTCGTACGTGGACCCGGCCGAGATCGAGCGGTGGGCCGCCACCAACGACCCCGTCGACCGCTACGTCGCCACCCTAACGGGGAGCGGCTGGGCCGCCGCGGACGAGCTGGCGGCGATCGACGCCGAGGTGGACGCCGGCCTGGAGGCCCTGATCCCCGCCGCGGAGGCGGCGCCGCTCCCGGAGCCCGAGGAGGCCCTGGACGACGTCTACGCCGGGGTACGGGTGAACGCCCCCTGGACCCGCCGCACGCCCCCCGATCCCACCCTGGCCTGACCCGACCGCATGGCGACCGCGACCCAACAGAAGCCGGAGCACGTCCGCCTCACCCAGGAGGGGAAGCCCGTCACCTTCCTGGAGGCCGTCCGCGAGGCGATCTGGGAGGAGATGGAGCGCGACCCGAGCGTCTTCCTCATGGGAGAGGACATCGGCGCCTACGGGGGCGCCTTCAAGGTCACCGAGGGGATGCTGGAGCGCTTCGGCTCCCTGCGCGTGGTGGACACCCCCATCTCGGAGATCGGCTTCACCGGCGCCGCAGCCGGGGCCGCGCACATGGGGATGCGCCCAATCGTGGAGATGCAGTTCATCGACTTCATCTCCTGCGCCTACGACATGATCACCAACTACGTCGCCACCTCGCGCTACCGCGGGTCGGGCGGGGTGCCCATGGTGATCCGAGGCCCCTCGGGGGGCGGGGTGCGGGGCGGGCCGTTCCACTCGCAGAACCCGGAGATGGCGTTCTTCCACACCCCCGGACTCAAGATCGTCTATCCCTCCACCGCGTACGACGCCAAGGGGCTCCTCAAGGCCGCGGTGCGCGACGACGACCCGGTGCTCTTCTTCGAGCACAAGTGGCTGTACCGCCGCCCGCAGCTCCGCGAGACGCTCCCCGCCGACGACTACGTGGTCCCGCTGGGGAAGGCGCGCACGCACCGCGAGGGGAAGGACCTGACCATCGTCACCTACGCGGCCACCGTGCACAAGAGCCTGGAGGCCGCCGAGCAGCTGCAGAAGGACGACGGCCTGTCCGTGGAGGTGATCGACCTGCGCACCCTCCTCCCGCTGGACGAGGACGCCATCGTGGAGAGCGTGCGCCGCACCAACCGGCTGCTGGTGGTGCACGAGGACACCCGCACCGGCGGGATCGCCGGGGAGATCGCCATGCGGGTCAACGAGAAGGCGTTCGAGTGGCTGGACGCCCCCGTCCTGCGCGTGACCGCGCTGGACGCGCCGGTGCCCTACTCGCCCCCGCTGGAGGACTACTTCCTCCCCCAGACCGACGACATCGTGAAGGCGGCTCGCCACCTGGCGGCCTACTGAACCAGTCCGGAAACCCTGACACGCTGATCCTCACATGGCCCGTGTAGAAGTCCCCATGCCCCAGATGGGGGAGTCGATCGCCGAGGGAACCGTCTCCGTCTGGCTGAAGAAGGTGGGCGACCGCGTCGAGCGCGACGAGCCGATCATGGAGATCTCCACCGACAAGGTGGACGCCGAGATCCCCTCCCCGGCCGCCGGGACGCTGGTGGAGGTGGCGGTCACCGAGGGGCAGACGGTGGAGGTGGGGACGGTGGTGGCCTACATCGAGACCGAGGCCGGCGCGGCCGCGGCGGCGCCCGCCGGTCCGGCTGCGGGCGTCCCGGGCGAGCAGCAGACCGCGCTCCCCGAGGCGGCCGCGGGGCAGCCCGAGGCGCACCAGGTGGAGACGGCCGGCGAGTCGGTCCCCACCCTGGCCGCGGCGGAGCCCACCGGGAGCACGGCCGAGCCGGTCGCCACGGGCGCGGCCGGCGCGGCGGGCGACGGCGGGCCGCAGACGCTGGAGGACCGGCTGCGCACCCGCTCCACGCCTCTGGTCCGCAAGATCGCCGCGGAGCACGGGGTGGAGGTGGCGGCGGTGCAGGGGACCGGCCGCGGCGGCCGGGTGACCAAGGAGGACATCCTCCGCCACGTGGAGGAGCGGCAGAAGGCGCCCGCGGCGCCGGCGCAGCGCCCGGCCGCCCCGCGGCAGCCCGCGCCGTCGTACGAGGGCGGCTTCCCCTGGGACGAGTTCTACGGGTCGCCGCAGCACCCGACGGTGCAGGCCGGGCCCAACGACCGCGTGGAGCCGGCCAGCCGGATGACGCGGATCATCGCCGACAACATGGTGCAGTCGCGGCGCATCTCGCCGCACGTGCACTCGTACTTCGAAGTGGACTACACCCGGCTGGACCAGATCCGCGCCAGGAGCAGGCGGCTGTGGGAGGAGCAGGGTGTCAAGGTCACCTACACGCACTTCATCTGCTGGGCGGTGGCGCGCGCGCTGCGCGAGCACCCCAAGCTGAACGCCTCGTACTCCAACCACGAGGTCATCTACCGCGCCGACGTCAACCTCGGCATCGCGGTGGCGCTGGACAACGGGCTCATCGTCCCCGTCGTCAGGAACGCGGACGAGCTGTCGCTGGTGGGGCTGGCGAAGCGCATCAACGACATCGCCACGCGGGCCCGGAGCAAGAAGCTCTCGCCGGACGAGGTCCAGGGCGGGACCTTCACCATCACCAACCCGGGGATCTTCGGGACCACCATCGGGTTCCCCATCATCAGCCAGCCGCAGGTGGCCATCATGGGCGTCGGCGGGGTGGAGATGCGGCCGGCGGTCATCACCGACGAGTACGGGGGGCACGCCATCGTGCCGCGGAAGCGGGGGTACATCTCCCTGGGCTACGACCACCGGCTGGTGAACGGGGCGGACGGGGACCAGTTCCTGGCGAGGGTGAAGCAGATCATGGAGACGTTCCCCGAGCAGGCGTGAGCCGGCCGGCTACGAGATGGTGAGGGACCGGCCCCGGGAGACGCTGTC
>DATABU010000621.1:0-9317 GCA_036259415.1 Longimicrobiaceae bacterium | reverse complement strand
GTCGAGCGCTGCATCAACCGGCTCAAGGACTTCCGCGCCGTAGCGACGCGCTACGACAAGCGAGGCTACAACTACTTGGCCGGTGTGCTCGTCGCCTCAATCATGCTGTGGCTCTGAATTTTTCGTCAGACACACCCTAGGGCCGCCGCCTCCGTCCGGAAGCCCGCCGGGGAGACGAAAGGACAGCGGGGAGCCCCCACCGGTGGCTCCCGGCTGTCGTCCTGTGCCGGGTGACGGCCGCCTCACTCCCGTCGCGACGGGTGCCGGCCCGGCCCCCGGGGGAGCCGCGGCCGCATCAAGCGTCCGCGGCCGCCCCGCTACGCGCGTCCGCCAGCGCCGGGGGGAGCGACCTCCCGGCCCCGAAGGCGAGCCGCTGCACCCGCGCCCGCGGGCGCGACCGCCAGCGGGCGAACGCCGCCGCCCACTCCGACCACGCCACCAGGTCGCCCTCTCGCGTGCCCGACCCCTGCAGGGTGCCCGCGGCGAGCAGGAGGGCGCAGCGGGCCCCCGGGTGGGGCGCCGTGCGCCCGCCGGGCGGGAGCGAGGGGTAGAGCGCCACGACCTCGCCGCCGCCGGCGAGGAGGAGCACGTCCACCGGGCGGCGCGCGCCGCGGGGGCGCACCCGGCTGCAGGGGACGACGAGCAGCCCCTCGCCAGGCACCAGCGGCGGACGGCCGTGCAGCCCGCGCAGCCGCAGCCACCAGCGGTCCGCCACCTCCACCCGGGCGCCCAGCACGGAGCCGCGGGTCACGTTCAGCACCTGCACCAGCCGCATGGCTCGACTCCGGGGAGGAGGGGGTCCGGCGGGTCCCGGCCCGCGACTAAGGATTACTCCGCCGCGCGGCGCTCCGCCAGGGAGACGAGCGCGGGGGGATTGTCCGCCCGGAAGATGTCGGGTAAGATACGACGCCCGCGACCCACGCCCGCCGCGACCTCCTCCCATGCTCCGAGCCGCCTCCGCCCTCGCGCTCCCGCTCTGCGGGGTGCTCCTCGCCGCGCCGGCGGCCGCGCAGACCGCGGCCGGCCCGCCGACCCCCGCGCTGCGCGCGTCGCGCGCCACGGCGCCCGTCCGGGTGGACGGGCGGCTGGACGACCCGGCCTGGGCGGCCGCCGCCGTCGCCGGCGGGTTCGTGCAGCGGGCGCCCGATCCCGGCGCCCCCGCGAGCCAGCGCACAGAGGTGCGCGTCCTGTACGACGACGCCGCGCTCTACGTGGCCGCCCGCATGCACGACGACCGCGCGGACTCGATCGCCGCGCCGCTGGCCCGCCGCGACGCCGGCGCGTCGGTCTACTCCGACTGGTTCGACGTGCTGGTGGACAGCTACCACGACCGGCGCACCGGCTTCCGCTTCGGCGTGAACCCCCGCGGCGTGCGGCGCGACGTCTACCACTCCGACGACGCGAACGAGGACGCGGGCTGGGACGCGGTGTGGGAGGCGGCGACGCGGGTGGACTCCGCCGGGTGGACGGCGGAGATCCGCATCCCCCTGTCGCAGCTCCGCTTCCCCCGCGCCCCGGCCGCGGCCGAGCGGACCTGGGGCGTGAACTTCTCGCGCGTGCTCGCGCGCCGCGACGAGACCTCCCACTGGTCCCAGGTGCCCGCGAACTACGTGGGGATGGTGTCGCGCGCCGGCGAGCTCGGGGGCCTGGTGGGGATCGGCACGCCGCGCAGGGTGGAGCTGCTCCCGTACACCAGCGCGCGCCTCGCCCGCGAGCCGGGCGACCCGGCCGACCCGTTCTTCTCGGCGAGCGAGGTGGGCGGGTCGGCGGGGGCGGACGTGCGGGCGGGGCTCCCCGGCGGGCTCACGCTGAGCGCCACCATCAACCCCGACTTCGGGCAGGTGGAGGTGGACCCGGCGACCGTCAACCTCTCCGCCTTCGAGACGCTCCTCCCCGAGAACCGCCCCTTCTTCGTGGAGGGGGTGGACATCTTCCGCTTCGGCAGCCTGCTCAGCTTCATCAGCCCGGGCTACGCGCCGTACTTCTACACCCGGCGGGTGGGGCGCCCGCCGCAGCTCGCCGGGCAGCTCCCGCCGGGGCTCGACGTGCACTTCCTGGAAGTCCCCACGCAGTCCACCATCATGGGCGCGGCCAAGGTCAGCGGCCGCACCCCCGGCGGCTGGTCGGTGGGGATCCTGGACGCCGTCACCGGGCGGGAGAGCGGCCGCTACGCCGTGGCCGACACCCTGTCCGGCGGCCTCCGCACCGTGGAGAGCCCGGTGGAGCCTCTCACGAACTACTTCGCGGGGCGGGGGCGGCGCGACTTCGGCGCCGGGAACACGGTGGTGGGCGGGATCGCCACGGCCACCCACCGCGACATGGGCGACGGGGTCTTCGACCCGTTCCTCCGCTCCGGCGCCTACGTCGGGGGGATCGACGCGGAGCACTCGTGGGGGGGCCGCGCCTACTCGCTGAGCGGCTACGTGGCCGGGTCGAGCGTGCACGGCTCGCCGGAGGCCATCGCGCTGGCGCAGCGCTCCAGCGCGCGCTACTTCCGCCGCCCCGACGCCGCGCACCTGCGGTACGACTCCACGCGCACCTCGCTGGCCGGGTACAGCGCCGCCTTCGCCTTCCGAAAGACGGGCGACTGGCGCGGCTCCATCTACTACCAGGAGGTGAGCCCCGGCTTCGAGACCAACGACTCCGGCTACCAGACCCGCGCCGACCTGCGCGTCCTCAACGCCCTCTACGGCTACCGGCAGAGCCGGCCGGGGAAGCTCTTCCGCGAGTGGTTCGTCCGCGCCTTCACCGCGCAGAGCTGGAACTTCGGGGGCGACCGGGTGGGCGCCTCGTACAACCTCAGGGGCAACGCCACCCTCCACGGCCTGTGGAGCGGCGCCGCGACGCTGGCCTACGCCCCGCGCACGCTGAGCGACCGCGCCACCCGCGGCGGGCCGCTCATCTACAGCCCCAGCGCCTACCAGGTGGACGCCTCGCTCGGGACCGACCCGCGCCGGCCGCTGTCCGCGACCGCGCAGGGTACGTACGCGGTGGACGAGTGGGAGGGGCTGATCCGCAGCGCCTCGGTGACGCTCTCCGGCCGCCCCTCGCAGACGGTGCGCTTCAGCCTCTCCCCGTCGGTCACCACGCTGCACGACCCGGCGCAGTGGGTCACCGCGCGCAGCGACACCCTGGCCCGCGCGACGCACGGCCGGCGCGACGTGTTCGCCACGGTGGACCAGGCCACCGTCGCGCTGGCGGCGCGCCTGGACTGGACCTTCACGCCCGCGCTGAGCCTCCAGCTGTACGCGCAGCCGTTCACGAGCGCCGCGGAGTTCGGGGGCTACAAGGAGCTGAGCGCGCCCCGGTCGTTCGAGTTCGACGTGTACGGCAGCGGCGCGGGGACCATCGCCCGGAACGACGACGGGACCTACACCGCCGACCCGGACGGAACGGGGCCGGCGCGGCCGCTCACCTTCGGGCAGCGGCGTGGCGGCCCCTTCACCGGGCAGGGCGACTTCAACGTCCGCTCGCTGCGGGGGAACGCCGTGCTGCGGTGGGAGTACCGGCCCGGCTCGACGCTCTTCTTCGTCTGGCAGCAGCGGCGCGAGGGGCTGGGCTACCTGGGGGACTTCGACGGGACGCGGGAGCTGCGGGGGATCCTGGACGCGCCGGGCTCCAACGTGTTCATGGTCAAGGCGACGTACTGGCTGGCTCCGTGACCGGCGGCGTCACGACCTCTACCTCGCCGCCCATCCCCACCTTCAGGGTGACGGCCGCGCCGGGGGCGTAGCGCTCCCACTCGCGCTGGGGGAGCGTCTTCACGTACTCCTTCCCCCCGCCGTCGCGGAAGACCACGGTGTAGCTCTCCGTCCGCCCCCCCTCGCGCTCGCGGGAGCCGGCGAGCCCGGTGGCGGGCCAGTCCGGCAGGTCGCCGGAGCCTCCGGAGGCGCGTACGAGGCGCTCGGGCTTCCAGCGCTCGATCTCGTAGCGGTAGCGCGTCCCCCAGACGGGCTCCTGCCGGTAGACGGGCTCCTCGTAGCTCTCGGTGCGGTACTCGGTGGTGTAGGTGGGGCGGGTGCAGGTCTTGTCCCTGAAGTAGCCGTTGCCCTCGTCCACCGTGCCGCAGGTGTACGTCTCGGTGCCGGTCTGCACCCGGTCGGAGACCCGGCGGGTGCGGGTCTCGTAGTGGTCCAGCACGCGCTCGTAGCGGCGGACGGCGCGCTCGCGCCCCAGCTCGCGTCCGCCGGAGGGGAGCGTCCAGTCCACCTCGGTCACCGTGCGGTACCGCTCCACCTGCACCGTCCGCTCCCACGACCGGTCGGCCACGGTGGCGGGGACCTCCTTCGGGGAGAACACCCACACCGCTGCGCCCACCCCGGCGAGCCCCACGCCCCAGCGGAGCGCGCGGCGGAAGCCGCCCCCCCTCCGGGTGGAGGGCGGGGGCGGGGGCGGGGCGGCCGCGCGGCGGGCCCCGCCGCGCGGGACCTCGCCCGGCGCGTACTCGTGCGTCTCCAGGCGGCCGCTGCCGCCCAGGGGCGCCCCGCAGCCGCCGCACTCGGCGGCGAGCGCGCGGTTCCCCGCGCCGCAGTGCTCGCAGACCCAGTCGGCGCCCGCCGCGGCCTGGCGCAGCTGCTCCGCGTCGGTCACCTCCTGCGCGTCCTCGGGGAGGTAGAAGCGCACCCCCTTCGGGCGCGGGGTCCCGCAGTGGGGACAGGCGACGTCGCGGCCGCGCACTCCGACGGTGCCGCAGCTCCGGCAGTCCCAGCGTCCTTCGCGTACGGCCATGGGAGGATGGTGCAGGGGGGAGAGCGAGCGCCCGGGGCGCCGCATGGCGTTGCAGGGGACGTACTTCGGGCGCACGGAGCGGAAATATCGCCGCCCGGGCGCGGGGCGACAAGGGACCGGCGGTTGCTCCGGGCGCGCCTCCGGGGTAGCTTCCCGGCACCCCCACCCGGACGGAGATCCCATGGACCGCAGACAGTTCCTTGCCCGCGGCGCCACGCTGGCCGCCGGCGCCGCCTTCGCCGGCATCCCCTCCGTGGCGGAGGCGTACCCCGCCCGCTTCGCCCAGGACCCCGCCGTGCGAGCGCTGGCCATGCGCGCGCTGGACGCCGCGAAGACCGCCGGCGCTTCCTACGCGGACGTGCGCATCGGGCGCAACCGCAGCCAGTCGGTGTCCACGCGCGAGCGGCGCGTGACCGACCTGGAGGACACGGAGACCTTCGGCTTCGGGGTCCGGGTGCTGGCCGGCGGGTCGTGGGGCTTCGCGGCCAGCCGCGAGCTGACCGCCTCCGAGGTGGAGCGGGTGGCGCGCCAGGCGGTGGCCCAGGCGAAGGCGAACGCGCTGGCGGCGGCGCGCCCCGTGGTGCTCGCGCCGGTGGAGAGCTACCCGGACGCCGAGTGGCGCTCGCCCGTCGAGATCGACCCCTTCGACGTCCCCATCGAGGACAAGGTGGCGCTCCTCCTGGCCGCGAACGAGGCGGCGCTGGGGGTGAAGGGGGCGCGCTTCGTCAACTCGTCCATGTTCTTCGTGCGCGAGGAGAAGACCTTCGCCTCCACGGAGGGGACGTTCACCCGGCAGACGGTCTACCGCACCTGGCCCCAAATGAGCGTGACGGCGGTCTCGGCGGACGGGCGGGACTTCCAGAGCCGGAACTCCACCCCCGTGCAGCCCATGGGGCTGGGGTACGAGCACGTCCGCGACTCGCGCTTCGTGGAGAGCGCCCCCGCGTGGGCGGAGGACGCGGTGCGGAAGCTGTCGGCGAAGCCGGTGCAGCCGGGGCGCTACGACCTGGTGCTCCTCCCCTCGCACCTCTTCCTCACCATCCACGAGTCGATCGCGCACCCCACCGAGCTGGACCGCATCCTGGGGTACGAGGCCAACTTCGCCGGCACCTCCTTCATCCACCCGCTGGAGCGCTTCCTGGGGCAGTTCCGCTACGGCCCGGAGATCATGAACGTGCAGGGCGAGCGCTCCGCCCGGGGCGGGCTCGCCACGGTGGGGTGGGACGACGAGGGGGTGAAGCCGGACGAGTACCTGATCGTGAAGGAAGGCGTGCTGAACGACCTGCAGACCACCCGCGAGCAGGCCCCCATGCTGGCGGACTGGTACCGCGGGACCGGGAAGCCGGTGCGCTCTCACGGCAACTCCTACGCGGAGAGCTGGGCGGACGTGCAGTTCCAGCGCATGCCCAACGTCAACCTCCTCCCGCACCCGGAGCGCGACGTGCCGCTGGAGGAGCTGGTCTCGGGAGTCGAGAACGGCATCCTGATCGAGGGGCGCGGCTCCTACTCCATCGACCAGCAGCGCTACAACGCGCAGTTCGGCGGGCAGACCTTCCACGAGATCAGGAACGGCAGGGTGGGCGGGATGCTCAGGGACGTCGCCTACCAGATGCGCACCCCCGAGTTCTGGAACGCGGTCGACCTGATCGGGGGAAAGAGCACCTACGCCCTGGGCGGCACCTTCAACGACGGCAAGGGTCAGCCCTCGCAGTCCAACGCCGTGTCGCACGGATGCGTGCCCACGCGCCACCGGCGGATCAACGTGATCAACACCGGGCGTTCGGGGTAGCAGGGTAACCGGTTGTGCCGAAAGCGCTTGGCCCGGCGGGCGGGATCGCGCCGGGACGGGCGCCGCACGGTTGACAACGACCGGGCGGCGCAAGTAGTTTTGCAGATTCCGTTTCACCGCCACGGCCCACCTTCCAGCGGTCGTCGATCCCACCTCCTCCAATCGTTGGGGTCCGCATTCTCCAATGCTCCAGAACCTGAAAGTCCGCCTGGCGATCATCGCGGTCGCGGTCCTCGGCAGCCTGTTCTTCCTCTACCGGAACTACGAGGAGCAGAACAGCATCGTGACCCTCGGCCTCGACCTGAGGGGGGGGAGCCACTTCGCCCTCGAGATCGACGACACCAAGGTCGCGTTCACGCCCGAGCAGCGCGCGGACGCCATCGACCGCGCCCTCAAGATCGTCCGCACCCGCGTGGACGAGCTCGGCGTCGCCGAGCCGGTGATCCAGAAGTCCGGCAGCGACCGCATCATCGTGGAGCTGGCCGGCATCGCCAGGGAGGGCCGCGCGAAGGAGGTCCTCCAGCGGAGCGCCTTCCTCCAGTTCCAGCTGGTGCGGCCCATCTCCGACCTGCAGCCGTCGTTCTCGCGCATCGACCGCGCGGTCGCCGAGGCGTTCGGCGCCGGGGCCGCCGCGCGGCAGCCGGCGCAGAGCCCGGTGGGCGGGCTCTTCAAGGAGAAGGGCGCGGCCGGGCCCGACACCGCGGCCGCGGGGACGCCGTTCACCAGCAAGGTGGTGCCCGCGGGCGAGGGCGAGTTCATCGTCCAGGCCGCCGACGTGCCGGAGGTGACCCGCTACCTGGCGCACCCCGCGGTGCTGCGCAACCTGCCCCGCGGCACCGAGCTGCTATGGGGGGTCCCGGAGACCGGCACCCAGAACGCCGAGTTCCGCCGGCTCGTGCTGGTGGAGTCGCGGGCCATGATGACCGGCGAGTACCTGGAGGGGGCCCAGGCGCAGACCGACCCGCAGACCATGCGGCCCATCGTGGTGTTCGAGCTGAGCCGCCGCGGCGGGCGCATCTTCGAGCGCGTCACCGGCGAGAACGTGGGCCGGCAGATGGCGATCGTGCTGGACGACCGGGTCGTCAGCGCCCCGGTGATCCAGTCGCAGATCGCCAACCGCGGCCAGATCGAACTGGGCGGCTCCACCCTGGAGGAGGCGAGCGACCTGGCGCTGGTGCTGCGCGCCGGCGCGCTCCCCGCGCCGCTCCGCATCGTGGAGGAGCGCACCGTGGGTCCGTCGCTGGGCGCGGACTCCATCGAGAAGGGCCAGCTCGCCGGGCTTGTGGGGATCAGCGCCGTGGTCCTCATGGTGATCGGGTACTACCACTTCTCGGGGGTGCTGGCCGTGCTCGCGCTGGCGATCTACGTCCTGCTGGTGCTGGGCGGCCTGGCCGCCATCCCGGGGGCGGTGCTCACCTTCCCGGGGATCGCGGGGCTGATCCTCTCCGTGGGCATGGCGGTGGACGCCAACGTGCTGATCTTCGAGCGCATCCGCGAGGAGCTGGGGCTCGGCCGCAGCGTGCGCGCGTCGATCCGGGAAGGGTTCGCGCACGCCCTGTCGGCGATCGTGGACTCGAACCTGACCACGCTCATCACGGCGGCGATCCTGTTCTACGTCGGGACCGGGCCGGTCCAGGGCTTCGCGGTGACGCTGGCCATCGGCATCATCGCCTCGATGTTCACCGCCATCTTCGTCACGCGCACCCTGTTCATGCTCTACTCGGAGCGCCGGACGGCCGCGCAGGGCATCTCCATCTGAACGGGCAACGGGGGCACGAGAAATGAGACTCTTCGAGAACGCCAGGTACCCGTTCATGGAGTGGCGCACGCGCGCCTACCTGGTCACGGCCCTGCTCCTCCTCGTGGGCATCGGGGCGATGGTCACGAACGTGGCGCGGACCGGGTCCTGGCTGAACTACGGGGTGGACTTCACCGGCGGCACCATCGTCCAGGTGAACTTCAGCCGGCCCACCACGGTGGACGAGATCCGCTCGACGGCGGCGGCCGCCGGGCACGAAGAGTGGGAGATCGCGCGCTTCGAGGGCGGCGACGAGTTCGTGATCCGCATGCCCTCGTTCGGGCAGGAGGCGGGGGCCGACGCCGCCTCCCGGGTCTCCGCGGCGCTGTCCTCCAAGTACCAGCCGACCGACTTCAGCGTGGTCCGCACCGAGGCGGTGGGCCCCAAGGTGGGGAACGAGCTCCAGCAGAAGGCGCTGATCGCGATCCTCCTCTCCTTCGCGGCCACGCTGGTGTACCTGTGGTTCCGCTTCGAGTGGCGCTTCGGCCTGGCGGCGGTCGTCGCCACGGCGCACGACATCCTCATCACGCTCGGCTTCCTGGCGGCCACCCGCACGGAGATCGGGCTGACCACGGTGGCGGCGCTGCTCACCATCGTCGGCTACTCGCTGAACGACACCATCGTGGTGTTCGACCGCATCCGCGAGAACCTGAACAAGCCGCGGCGCGCGGGGTCCAGCTACGTGCAGCTGCTGAACACCTCGATCAACGAGACGCTCTCGCGCACGGTGCTCACCGGCGGCTCCACGCTGGCGACGCTGCTCGCCCTGTACCTGCTGGGCGGCGCGGTGATCCGCGACTTCGCCATGGTGCTGATCCTGGGGATCATCATCGGGACGTTCTCCTCGATCTTCGTGGCCTCGCCGGTGCTGTACGAGATCGAGAAGCGGTCGCCCAAGTTCAACGTGAAGCCGGGCCGCCGCCCCGCCACGCCCGCGACCAAGAGCCGCAGCGGGTCGAGCTCGGCGCTGGTCTGACCGGCCCGTCCGCCGTACGTCGCGGG
>DATABU010000620.1:0-7335 GCA_036259415.1 Longimicrobiaceae bacterium | reverse complement strand
GAACTGCTCCCCTCCGGGGCGGCCGCGCTCTCCGCCGAGCCGACGGGGTGGGACCTCCACTCCGACCTTGACCTGGCGATCCGCGCCGCGCGCGCCGCCGGCCGGGAGGTCATGCGCCACTTCCGCGGGGGCGGGGAGGTCCGCTACAAGGAGCCGGGGCAGCCGGTCACCGAGGCCGACCTCGCCGCGGACCGCGTCCTGCGCGAGATGCTGCTGCGGGAGCGCCCCGGGTACGGCTGGCTCTCCGAGGAGACCGCCGACTCCCCGGAGCGGCTGGAGCGGACCCGCGTGTGGGTGGTGGACCCCATCGACGGGACCCACTCGTTCGTCGACGGCAAGCCCGAGTTCGCGGTGAGCGTAGGGCTCGCCGTGGACGGGCTGCCGCTGCTGGGCGTGGTGTTCAACCCCGCCCGCGACGAGCTCTACCACGCCCACCGGGGGGGCGGCGCCTTCCTGAACGGCGAGCCGGTCCGGGTGGGCGGCGTCCGGGAGGGGGTGCGTCCCGTCGCGGTGGCGTCCGGCTTCGAGTTCGAGCACGGGGCGTTCGCCCCGTTCCGCGATGAGTGGGAGATCCGGCTCCTGGGGAGCACCACGCTGAAGATGGTCGCGGTCGCGGACGGCACCGCCGACGTCTACCTCTCTCCCGGGACCAAGAAGGAGTGGGACGTGTGCGCCGCGGACCTGATCGTCCGCGAGGCGGGCGGGCAGGTGACCGACCTGGCCGGCGCGGAGATCCGCTACAACCGGCCGGAGCCCTACGTGGCCGGCGCCCTCGTCACCGGCGGCCTGCCGCACGACGCGACCCTCGCCCGGGTCCCCGCCGGGTGCCGGGAATAGCGGGATTTTCCTCGGCGGGGCGAAGTTGATCGGCCCCGAAACGGGCGTTATATTCCGGGCTTTCCGGCTCCCATCCGAATCGCGACAACGCACGGAGGTGCCCGATGGCCGGGCATAGCAAGTGGAAGCAGATCAAGCACAAGAAGGCGCTCACCGACAGCCGGCGCGCCGCCGCGTGGACCAAGATCATCCGTGAGATCACGGTGGCGGCCAAGGCGGGCGGCGGAGACCCCGCCGGGAACCCGCGCCTGCGCCTCGCCATGGACACCGCCCGCGCGGCGAACATGCCCAACGACAACATCGACCGCGCCATCAAGAAGGGCACGGGCGAGCTGGAGGGCGTGAACTACGAGGAGATCACCTACGAGGCGTACGGCCCGGGCGGCGTGGCGATCATGATCGAGTCGCTCACCGACAACGGCAACCGCACCGTGGCCGACATCCGCCGCTGGCTCTCGCGCAACGGCGGGAACCTGGGGACCACCGGCTCGGTGGCCTGGATGTTCGACCGCCGCGGCCAGATCTCGGTGGACGCGGAGAAGTCCACGGAGGAGCAGGTGATGGAGGCGGCCATGGAGGGCGGCGCGCTGGACGTCGTGGTGGAGGACGGCGGCTACACCGTCTTCACCGAGGTCGCCGACTTCAACGCCGTGCAGGAGGCGCTCCGCGAGCGCGGCGTCGAGTGGGACGAGGCCGAGCTGGCGATGATCCCCAAGACCGAGGTGCGCGTGGAGGGCTCCGACGCCGCGCAGCTGGTGAAGCTGCTGGAGCTGCTGGAGGAGCTGGACGACGTGCAGAAGGTCTACACCAACGCCGACATCGACGAGGAGGCGCTGGCCGGCGTCTCCTGAGGCTGCCGCCCCGACCCCTCCCCCGCGCCCGGGGGAGGGGTTACGTTCAGGGGAGCCCCGCGGCTCCGCCCTCGCGCCCGACCCCACGACCCGGTCCGGATGGTTCTCGCTGCCCACGCGCCGGCCTCCGGCACCCGCTCTTCCTCCAGTCCCGCCCGCGACGTGATCGTACTCGGAGTCGATCCCGGCACCGCCGTCACCGGCTACGGGGTGGTCGCGCGCGACCCCGCCGGCACTGTGACGCTGCGCGAGTGCGGGGTCGTCCGCACGGCGGCCCGGGCCTCCCTCCCCGAGCGGCTGCGCGACATCTACGAGGGCGTGGTGGAGGTCATGGAGCGGCACTCCCCCGACACGGTGGCGGTGGAGGGCGTCTTCTACGGCAAGAACCCCCGCACCGCCGTGGTGCTGGGGCACGCGCGCGGCGCCATCCTCCTGGCCGCCGCCCTGCGGCAGCTGGACGTGGCCGAGTACCCCCCCGCCGAGGTGAAGAGCGCCGTGGTGGGGACGGGGCGCGCCACCAAGGAGCAGGTGGGGTTCATGGTGGCCAAGCTGCTGAAGCTGCGCGAGCCGCCGAAGCCGGCGGACGCCGCCGACGGCGTGGCCGTGGCGCTCTGCCACTGCTTCCGCGGCGTGGGCGCGGCGGCGCGGCCGCCCATGCGCTTCTCGCTGCGGCTCCTCGCCGAGTCCCGGGGGGCGCTGTGATCTCGCGCATCCGCGGGAGCCTGCTGGCGCGGGAGCTGAACCGGGCCGAGGTGATGACGCCCGGCGGCGTGGCCTACGAGATCGAGATCCCCACCTCCGTCTACGAGCGCCTCCCGCGCCCCGGCGAGGAGGTGGAGCTCCTCACCCTCCAGGTGGTCCGCGAGGACGCGTGGCTCCTCTTCGGCTTCCTGGAGGAGAACGAGCGGCGGCTCTTCTCCAGGCTGATCGCTGCCAGCGGCGTGGGGCCGCGGCTCGCGCTGGCCCTGCTGTCGGCGCTCCCCGCGCCGGCGCTGGTGCGAGCCATCCGCGAACGCAACCTGGCCGTGCTCACCGGGGTGAGCGGGGTGGGGAAGAAGACCGCCGAGCGCATCTCGGTGGAGCTGGCCGGGAAGCTGGACGACCTCGCGTTCGCCTCGTCCGGGATCGGGGGGCAGGCGCCCGGGACCGAGGAGGCGCTGCGCGCGCTGGTGGTGCTGGGGCTCTCCGCGCTGGAGGCCGAGAACGCGGTCCGCGCCGTGGTCCAGGAGCAGGGGCCGCTCCCCGCGCAGGAGCTGATCCGCGCGGCGCTGGCGCGTCCACGGTAGGGGACCGCTTCCGCGGAGCCGGTGTATCAGCGGCGTCCGAAGAAAACCCGTAGACACCCGCAGCGGCACCCGCCATGTCCAAGCCCCCGCGTTCGGAGATCACCACGCCCGAGGCCCTCTCCGAGGAGGAGGGGAACGAGCTGAGCCTGCGCCCACAGCGCCTGGCGGAGTTCATCGGCCAGCCCAAGGTCAAGGAGTCGCTCAAGATCGCCGTGGACGCCGCGGTGAGCCGGCGCGAGCCCCTGGACCACGTCCTCCTCTTCGGCCCTCCGGGGCTGGGGAAGACCACGCTCGCCATGCTCCTGGCGCGGGAGATGGGTGTGAACATCAAGATCACCTCCGGCCCGGTGCTGGAGAAGCCGAGCGACCTGGTGCGCGAGCTGACCTCGCTGCGCGAGGGCGACGTCCTCTTCATCGACGAGATCCACCGGCTGCGCCCCATCATCGAGGAGTTCCTCTACCCCGCGATGGAGGACTGCCGCATCGACGTGCGCCTCTCCGACGGACCGCACGCGCAGATGATCTCCATGCCGGTGGAGCGCTTCACCCTGATCGGCGCCACCACGCGCTACGGGCTGCTCACCCCGCCCATGCGGGCGCGCTTCGGCATCATCCAGCGCCTGCACTACTACCCGGTGGACCAGCTCTCCTTCATCGTCGCCCGCACCTCGGAGGTGCTGGGGGTGAAGTGCACCACCGAGGGGGCGGAGGAGATCGCCAAGCGCTCGCGCGGCACCCCGCGCGTGGCCAACCGGCTGATGCGCCGCGTCCGCGACTACGCCGAGGTGCGCGCCGACGGCGTCATCACCACCGAGGTGGCGGACGCCGCGCTGCAGATGCTGGACGTGGACGAGTACGGGCTGGACGAGATGGACACCCGCATCCTCCGCTCGCTCATAGAGCAGTTCGACGGCGGGCCGGTGGGGCTCAACACGCTGGCGGTGGCCATCGGCGAGGACCCGGGGACGCTGGAGGAGGTGTACGAGCCCTTCCTGATCCAGAACGGGTTCCTGATGCGCACCCCGCGCGGCCGCGTCGCCACGGCGCTGGCGTACCGCCGCTTCGGCTACGCGCCGCCCATCCAGGCGGAGCAGCCCGGCGAGAAGGGGCCGCAGGCCAGCCTCTTCGAGGCGTGAGCGACGCCCCGCTGCGCACCTCGGACTTCGACTTCCACCTCCCCCCGGAGCTGGTCGCGCAGGCTCCCTCCGAGCGGCGCGACCGGAGCCGCCTGCTGGTGCTGGACCGCGCCTCCGGGGAGACGCGCCACCTCCACTTCGCCGACCTGGCGGAGCTGGTCCCGCCGGGGGACGCGCTGGTCCTGAACGAGACGCGCGTCTTCCCGGCCCGGCTGGTGGGTCGGCGGGAGAGCGGCGCGCCCGCGGAGGTCTTCCTCCTCCACCCCGCCGGCGAGGACCCGGCGCTCTGGACCGCCCTGGTCCGCCCCGGCGCCAGGCTGAAGCCCGGCCGCCGCGTGGAGGTGGGCGCGGAGCTGGAGGTGGAGGTGGTGGAGTCCACCCCCTCGGGCGAGCGCGTCGTGCGCCTGCACACCCCGCTGGCCGTGGACGAGGCGCTGGAGCGCTACGGCCGCGTCCCCCTCCCGCCGTACGTGCAGCGTCCCGACACCGGGGAGGACCGCGAGCGGTACCAGACGGTGTACGCCCGGGAGCGGGGCTCCGTGGCCGCGCCCACGGCGGGGCTCCACTTCACCCCGGAGCTGCTGGCCGCGCTGGAGGCGAAGGGGGTGCGCGTCGTCCGCCTGGTGCTGCACGTGGGGCTCGGCACCTTCCGCCCCGTGGAGGCGGAGGACCCGGCGGAGCACGCCATGCACGCCGAGTGGTACCGGGTCCGGCCGGAGGCCGCGGAGGCGGTCAACGCGACTCACGCCGCCGGGGGTGCGGTCTGGGCGGTGGGGACCACCAGCGTGCGCACGCTGGAGTCGGCCGCGGACGAGGCGGGCGTCGTCCACCCGGGCGAGGGGTGGACGAGCATCTTCATCCGCCCGGGGTACCGCTTCCGCGCCGTGGACCGGCTGGTGACCAACTTCCACCTTCCGCGCTCCACCCTGCTGATGCTGGTCTCCGCCCTCGGCGGCCACGAGCGGGTGATGGCGGCGTACCGCGAGGCGGTGGAGCGGCGGTATCGCTTCTTCTCGTACGGTGACGCGATGCTCGTGCTGTAGGCGGCTGCATGCGGCCTTGACCGGCGGGTCGCGCAGTCGTATTCTCATTGCGTTCCCTTCCCGACAACTCTTCCGGGCAGCTCGTCCCTCCCTTTCAGCACATCCATGCTGTGTGGACATCCGTCGCACCGCGGCGGCCGGCCCGTCGCGCCGGTGGTGCTCGCCGGTGCAATCGGCCTGTGCATGTCCGTTCTGCCGGCATGCGGCGGTCCGGGTGCGGCCGAGGACCGGGCCGGGACCCTGCCGGATGCGGTCGAGCGGCGCCGGGCCGTGATCGGCTTGGCAGAGGAGGCCGTCAGCGAGCCTTCCGTCGAGTTCACGAGCATCACCGCGCTGGACGTGGACAGCCGCGGCCGGATCTACGTCGGGGACTTCTTCCAGCCGGTGGTGACGGTGCTCGGTCCCGACGGCCGACGCCTTCGCACCTTCGGGCGTCGCGGCTCCGGGCCCGGTGAGTTCCGCGCCATCCGCGGTATCCAGCTCCTCCCCGGTGACAGCGTGCTGGTATACGACCCCGGCCTCGCACGTGTGAGCGTCTACGCGCCGGAGGGCGCGCAGCCGGCGTACGTGACCAACCTGGCCGCGAAGCGGTCCGGGCCGGCGCCGTTCCACCTCTGGCGGGCCCGGGCGAACGACGGGTACCTGGCCCTGTTCCGACCGGCGTTCATGTTCCGAGACGGAGTGGCCCAGCCCGCGCGCGAGGACGTCGTGCGCGTGCTGGAGCTCGACGGCGCTCCACGCGGCGACCGCCTGCTCGCCTTTCCCTCCCGGAGCTTCCTGGTGGCCTCCAGCTCCGTGATGCCCAACCCGTTCGGCCGGGAAGGGCTGGTCCGCCCCGACTCGAAGGACCGGCTCCACTTCGTCTGGAGCGACAGCCTGCGCGTCCGGACCTTCGCGCTCGACGGGGAGGCTGCGGGCGGTTTCGCTCACCCGCACGACCCGCCGCCGGTCACCGCTCGCGACGTCCGGCGCGAGATTGAGGGACTGGACGGGGAGGGGAGGGCGACCTTCGGAGCGACGCTCCGGGACTCGGTTCCCGAGCGGTGGCCCGCGGTCCGGGACCTGTTGGTGGACGAGAGCGACCGCGTCTGGATCGCGCTGGGCGGCGCCCCCGGCGACCCCACGGAGTGGGTCGCGTTCACCACCGCGGGCGCCTACCTGGGCTCCGTCCGGGTCCCGCAGGGTGTCGCGGTCCGGCTCGTCCGTGGCGGCAGGATGTACGCCGAGTGGACCGACGACCGGGGTGTCCCGCGCGTCGTCGTGCTCCGGCTCGACCGCCCGGTGTAGCGCTTCCCCGCGGGCCAGGCTCGCGTTCTCCCCACCCTTCGCGCTGAGGTCGTATGCTTCGAGCGACATGGAAGGTCGGCACCGCAGTCCTCGGGATGGCTCTGACCATCGCCCCCGCGCCGGCACCGGCGCAGCAGCTGGATCCCAACCGGATCATCGACTTCCACGTGAACCTGGAGGAGTTCGACCAGGCGGTCGGCGGCTCGGTGAAGGAGGGAGGACGCTACACCATCACCATCAAGGGACGCGGCACGTACGCGCTCTCGGCCCTGGCGAGCGACCTGGCCGCTGGCCAGGTGACGCTCACGCTGTACCGCGCGTCGGACGAACGATCCGGCGACTACCGCCCGGTCGAGACCGTGCAGGCGAAGGTCGGGGTTCCCATTGCGCTAAAGAGCATTCCGCTCGCTTCGGTGGTCGTCGAGGAGATCCGCCGGGTGCGGGTCAGCGCCTCCGGGGCCGTTCCCTTGCTCTTCACGGCCAGCTCGGCACGGCCGTGGAGCTCCGTCGCCCCGGTCCGGTTCTTCGGGGAATGCTGTGTCACGTGCGGGAACGTCAGGGTGTGCGGCTGCGCCGTGACTCACAGCTGCGGGTCCTGCTGCTCGGACGGCTGCTGCGAAGAGGTCCCGGCGGGCGGAACCGCCGCGGCCGACGGTCTCGTCCCCGCGCCTCCTCTTCGGATCGGACAGGCCGGAACGGACGACTGCCGGAAGCGGGTCCCGGACGGGGAGCGGCTGTTCACGCGCCCCGAGGCGCTGGGCCGCGTCACGCTGCGCGGCCGGTAGGTCCGGGCCGGAACACGGGCGCGGGCCCGACATCCCCGCGGCCCGTCGTCCCCGACCTGCTCCGGCATCCGACCCGCGCGTCTCGTCCGCGCAGCCCGCCTCTCTCGTCG
>DATABU010000619.1:0-2009 GCA_036259415.1 Longimicrobiaceae bacterium | reverse complement strand
CTTGGGGCGACGCCCGACGGTTCCGCACGTCCGAGCACGACCGTGGACGAAGGTCGTGACAAACGCACCTGCCCGGGGAGAACATCCATGCGAACGACTCTGCTGGTGCATGTCGTCGGCGGAACCATCGGGATCGTCTCGGGATTCGTCGCGCTCTACGCGCTCAAGGGAGGCAGGCTGCACCAGGGGAGCGGCATGGTGTTCGTCTGGTCCATGCTGGCGCTGGCGGGCACCGGCGCGGTGATGGCGGCGGTGAAGGCCGAGAGGCTCAACCTGGTGATGGGCGTGCTGACCCTCTACCTGGTGACGACCGCGCTGCTGACGGTGCGGCGCCGGGTCCAGGGATTTCACTGGGGCGACGTGGGCGCGATGCTGGTCGCGCTGGCGGTGGGCGTCTACGAGGTCGGGCTGGGCTTCCAGGCCCTGAACAGTCCCGGCGGAACCATCGACGGGGTGCCCGCCGCGGCCGCCTTCAGCTTCGGCGCCGTGGCGCTGCTGGCCGCGCTCGGGGACGCGCGGATGCTGGCGCACGGCATCCGGGGGGCGCGCCGCATCGCGAGGCACCTGTGGCGCATGTGCTTCTCGCTGTTCATCGCGTCGGGCTCGTTCTTCCTCGGCCAGGCGGACGTGATCCCCGAGCCGGTCCGCATCCTTCCCCTGCTCGCGATCCCGGCGTTTCTGCCGCTCCTGGTCATGGTGTACTGGCTGTGGCGCGTCCGCCGCGGACGGGCTCCCCGGGGCCTCGCCGGCGCCGGCGCTCCCGGTGCGAGGCCGGAGGCCGGGGCGCGGCCGGTCGTGGGCTTGGCCGGCTGACCGGCCCTCCGGCGAGCTTCCCCCGCCTGCATCCGACCCGAAGGTCTCCATGCGCCGGACGCTACGGATCCTCCTGACTGCTTCCTGCTCGCTGGTCCTCGCCGGCGTGGCGGCGTACGGGTACTTCCTGCACGCCCCATCGCCCCGGGCTCCACGGCTCAGCGCACCGTTGGGGTACGACAGCATCCGGGTCGGAGGCATGACGCGGAGCTACGCGTTCTTCGCCCCGGCGAAGCTCGCCCCCGGGGCGCCGCTCGTCCTGGCGCTGCACGGCTCCATGGGCGACGCCGGGCAGATGCGGCAGGCGACCCGGTACGGCTTCGAGCGGCTGGCCGACCGGCACGGCTTCGTCGTGGTCTACCCCGAGGGGTACGAGAACCACTGGAACGACTGCCGGAAGCAGGGGCCGTACGCGGCCAAGCGGCTGGGGATCGACGACATCGGCTTTCTGCGCGCGCTGGTCGCCCGCTTCCGCTCCACGCACGGCGTGGACCCGGCCCGGGTCTTCGCCGTGGGGCTCTCCAACGGTGGGCACCTCGCGTACCGGCTGGCGCTGGAGACCCCCGACCTGGTGCGCGCCGTCGCCGCCGTGGGGGCCAACCTTCCCGCCCCCGAGAACCTGGACTGCACCCCCGCGCCGGGGGTGACTTCCGTGCTCGTCCTGAACGGGACCGCGGATCCGATCAACCCCTACGGGGGCGGGAAGGTCACCCTCTTCGGCTTCGGGGACCGGGGCCGCGTGCTCTCGTCCCGGGAGACTGCGCGGTACTTCGCCCGCCGGAACGGGATCGCGGCATCCCCGGTCACGGAGGCGGTCGCGCAGTCGGAGGACTCCGCGCCCACCTCCGCGGAGCGCACGCTCTGGAGATCCGCCACGGGGTCGGAGGTCCTGCTCTACACGATCCACGGCGGAGGGCATACGATCCCCCAGCCCCATGCCCGGTTCCCGCGCCTCCTGGGCCGCACGCACCGGGCGCTGGACGGCCCCGCGGAGATCTGGAGCTTCTTCGCGCGGCAGGATGGGTACGGGGTGGACTGACGTCGCGGTCTCCGGCGCCGCGGCGAGGGCCGTGTCGTCCGGGAACGCCGTCGGAAGATGGACCCGGCGAAACGGCGCGCGATCGCGGCCCGTGTGCCGCTCGACGGTGAGCTGCCGGGGGGGCGGAACAGAAGACCGGGGGGGGGGGGGGGGGGGG